>JAGDAU010000092.1 GCA_017959365.1 Prevotella sp. | reverse complement strand
TCCTGTCTGGCGACACATTACCAAAACATTAGCACTATTAAAACCACTTGCCGTATCCTTAGTTCTGTCTTGAATTACTAACCGACCCTGTAACACATCATCGCATTTATGCTTGCGATTAGCAAAACTCACGTAAAACTACCAAACTGTTATTTCAACCCAATCACCAAAATGTCCTATTTTTGGCTTCGATTCCTTGCGATATTAGTCAGCAAACTCTGTTATGGGCTGAAATATCGCAAGGAATTTGCGTTTTACGTATAATGCTGTAATACAGCATTATACAGAATGAAGTATGGCTAAAGAGTGACATTTAAGGGCTTTCTCGGCGTGATTCGATAGCTTTTACATGGTAAAGTGATAGCTTTTACACTATGAAAGCTATGCTTTTACGATGTGAAAGTTATGCTTTTATACCCTAAAATGGCGCTTTTTGCCCCTAAAATTGAAAAAAAGAAGACTGCGGGTTGTTGCAATCTTCTTCTCTGTTGGTATATTTTTCTTCCGAAATTCTCTAGTTTGCGATTTGTAATGAAATGTTAAATCACCAAAATGTCCTATCCGACCTCCATGTCCGCGGTATGAAAATGTGCGTCAGGATTTCAGTTTGTCCATGGCGAAATACTTCCACAGGGGTGCCGCCATCATGGCTTGGTGGAACTCGTCGTTCTTCAGCATCCTGATGACCTCCTCACGCTCAAGCAGCACCACCTTGATATCCTCTGACTCCTCCAGATGCTGCTCAGACAGACGCTCTACGCCCACTGCAAGGAAGGTGTGGCTGCTGTTGGTGCAGGCTCCGGCGTTAGGACTGACAGTCATGAGGTGGCTCCACTCTCCGCCGCCGTAACCTGTCTCCTCATACAGTTCGCGCTTGGCGGCTTCCATAGGGTCCTCGCCCTCCTCCACGCATCCGGCAGGTATCTCATACGCCGTAAGGTGCTGCGCATGGCGGTACTGCCGCTCCATGAGGAAACGGCCGTCCTTGGTGATGGCTATCACATTACAGAACTCCGGGTACTCAAGCACGTAGAAGTCTTGTATCTCCGCACCGGTAGGCAGTCTTACATGTTCACGCCTTGCCGTCAGCCAGGGCCGCTTATACAGATACTCACTCTCAAGCACCTCCCACTCCATCGGGTCTTTGTCTTTCTTCTTGTCCATATCAAAGGCAAAGATAATAAAAAATTCATTAACAAGTATGAAAGAAGAGGTGGAATAGTGTTGAAATTAATTAAATTAAGGATAAATAATCATAAACATTGCCTGCATGGTTTGCCAGCGATGCCGAAAACACCTAACTTTGCCCTCGCTAAGGCGTTTCTGCCTGCAACAGAGAAAATTCAACTGACACTAATGCGTAATACATCTGTCACCTTATTTATACTTATAACGATATGCGCGGCGGCATACGCGCAACGGCGCTTCGTGGTCATCAACATGGAGACGAAGGTGCCCGTAAGGAATGTGGTGGTAAAGTATGGCAAGGACACGCAGTCCTGCACCATCTGGGACGGCTCGTTCATGCTTGACAGTCTGCTCACCGACACCTGCACCCAGCCCATAGTGCTCAGCCGCTCGGGTTTCCTGACGCTCACCCTCACCGCCGCAGAGCTGACCGACACCATAGAGATGCTGCCGTCGTTCAATGCCCTGACGGAGGTTATCATCTACGGTAAGCGCAAGAGCGGTATAGGAATGACCTGGACCTACGACCCCAAGACAGACATGAGTATAAAGAAAAACAAGGAAGGCTCCATCAAGGCAGACATCAGCGGAGCCTTAGAGAGCCTCCTCACATACAAGCGCCGCAAGCGCTATGAAGAGACAAAGAAAAGGATGGAGGAATACTGAAGGCTGACTGGTGCCAAAGATACGGTATGACAATACGGCTTTAAGACGTATGGTTCTATTTACAAAAAAACTGTAGAATGACGTAGTGAAAGCATTACCTTCACTAAGTCATTCTACAGTTATCTTTTCATCATATCACACGCCCAATGAGCAAGAGCGGTGACACTAGGGGAAGTCACTCTTACTTTGCCGCAGGTTCTGCCGCAGGCTCTGCCTTCTTCTCAAGGAAGCGTATGCCGTAGATATTGATAGGGCCGTCAGGGTACATTATCTGGTACTCGCCCGGCTTCTCTATCTCAAGCGTGATAGGGCGCTTGCTCTTCTGCTCCACAAC
>JAGDAU010000091.1 GCA_017959365.1 Prevotella sp. | reverse complement strand
CATATTACCTGGACTTGGTACTAAATTTTAGGCGTTTGTGCCATTATTGAGCCACTAAAAACGGCGATTTTGGACATAAAAACGTGGTGTGCAAAAAATAACATTTTGCACACCACGTTGATTTTCAATTAGTTACAAGTTAATAAGATACTTAATACTCATCCTCGTTGAAGAGGAAGTCCTCCTTTGTGGGGTAGTCAGGCCAGATGTCTTCTATGCTGTCATATACATCGCCCTCGTCTTCTATCTCTTGCAGGTTCTCAAGCACCTCGAGTGGCGCTCCTGAACGTATGGCATAATCAATAAGCTCTTCCTTGGTGGCTGGCCAGGGAGCGTCTTCTAATTTTGATGCTAATTCAAGTGTCCAATACATAGTCTTATAATTTAATGTGTTAATATTTCAAGCTGTTTTTTAAATTTCGTGCAAAAGTAATATATTATTTTTTATTTACAACAATAATGATGATTTTTTTTACTGTAAGTTTAAAAATTTATTATGTAGTCTTGTCTGTTCTCTTTTTTCCTGAAAAGGATAATACCGCAATAATATAGGTCGAAGGTGTCGCCGGGTGCCTTAGACTTAAGGATTTCCCACAGCGGGGTGGGGTGGTTGCCAATGCCAATTCCCTCTATGATGACGATGGTGCTTTCTCTTGCTGACAGCAGTATCTTTCCGGCTATATCATCACAGATGTTGTTAATCTCATCATTGTAGGTAATAATAATCAAATCTGCACCTTCAAAGGAGGTGTGTTCTTTCACTACCTCTGTCGCCGACACATTGTCGATATTGACTTTCTTGCAGCCGCGTTGTATATATCTCATCGCAATGTCGTTTACCGACGGCAGACACACGCACCGTTTGGGCTGACAGCTGTTGGCTATGCGCAGGTAAAGACGGCAAAGTTTTTTTTCTATAACCGTCAGTGCTGTTGAGGCTTCCCGCAGATCCTGGTAAGCGTAATATGGGTAATGCTCATTGATGACGTACCTGACAAAATGGTATGCCGAGGGCGACTGTATGCCAAAGCCCCTGCAATGATGGCATCGTCTCAGCCACACCCAACTCCTCTTAATAAAAGATACGTCGTAACCCATGCATAAGTTATTTAGGGTTGCGAAATTACAAATAATCCATGATATATACAAAAAAAATGCAGTAAATGAATTTTTTTTAGTAATTTTGCAGTCTAATGTATAAAACACGGGAACGGGAACTGTTCCAACGGGAACGTTAACGGGAACGGGAACTATTTAACATAAAACACAAAACATAAAACATAAAACACAATTAGTTGAGCGAATGCGAAACTTGAATAAAGAATTATGGACAATCAGACGATAAGACAGTTTCCTGAGATAATGAAGGGAAAGAAATTGATGTATGTGCATGGTTTTGGATCGTCAGGCCAGACAAATACGGTGAGGCTGCTTAGGCAGTTCCTGCCAAACACCACCGTGATAGCTCCAGACATCCCGGTGCATCCTCATGAGGGTATAGCCCTTCTCAAGGATGTGGCGGCAACAGAGCGGCCAGACATCATCATGGGTACGTCAATGGGTGGCATGTACACAGAACAGTTGAAGGGTTTCGACCGTATATGTATAAACCCGGCATTTTGTATTGCCGATACCATGCAAGAACATGGTTTGACAGGCAAGCAGGTGTTTCAGAACCCCCGCCAGGACGGAGTGCAGGAGTTTATGGTCACTAAATCGATGGTAAAAGAGTATAAAGAGGTGTCGGAACTGTGTTTTCAGGACATCACTCCAGAAGAACGCCAGCGCGTATGGGGACTCTTTGGCGATGAGGATCCGTTAGTGCACACCTTCGACCTCTACAGCGGGTATTACCCTACGGCAATCCGTTTCCATGGTGAGCACCGCCTTAACGACAAGGTGTTGTTACATTATGTGTTGCCCATTATACAGCGTATCGATGACCGTCAGGAGAGTCGTGGGCGTCGTTCCATTTATGTGGACATCAACGCCATGAACGACAGTCGTGGTAATGCCGCTCCCAGTTTGTTGAAGGCATACCGCTATCTGATGGAGTATTATTCCATGTTTATTGTGGCTCCGGCACCGATGTATGATGCCGACTATTATCGCCATGTCACTGAGTGGGTGGATGACGTTGTCAGCGCTCCTGCCTACGGCAGGTTGATCTGTACCAACGATATGAGTCAGATCTTTGGTGACTATCTGATAAGCCGTGAGGTGCGTGATGACTTCAGTGGAACCGCATTGCAACTTGGCAGTGGTGACTTCAAGACATGGGAAGAGGTAATGGAGTTTTTCTCACGTCTTGGTGGTCAATGAGTCTTTGTATTGTTAAAAAATGACAAAAGGAGATGGTTTTTTCGCTGAAAAATTTCCCTTTTCAGAAAAATAGTCCTACCTTTGCATTTGTAAAAGAATGATTGACGAAACAGGATATTGGATTCCGGCGATGAATGTCGGAATTCATTCTTTTTTTTGTCTTAATAATAAAATAATATAAAGATATATTACCATGGCATACATGTCACAAGAGGGCTATGATAAACTCGTGGCCGAACTACAGAGATTGGAGTCAATAGAGAGACCAAAGGCATCTGCCGCAATAGCAGAGGCAAGAGATAAGGGTGACCTGAGTGAGAATTCAGAGTATGAGGCAGCCAAGGAGGCTCAGGCTCATCTTGAGAGTAAGATAAACCAGTTGAAACTGACGATAGCAGAGTCAAAGATTATAGACGTTTCCCGCCTTAGTAGCGACTGTGTACAGATTCTTTCCAAGGTAGAGATGACCAATCTCACTACTAATACCAAGATGACCTATACCATCGTGAGTGAGAATGAGGCAGACCTCAAGGCAGGCAAGATAAGCATCAAGACACCTATTGCTCAGGGACTGCTCAACAAGAAGGTGGGCGATGTGGCAGAGGTGAAGATACCTCGCGGCATCATCAAACTCCGTATTGACAGTATAAGTATAGAGTAACGGGAACGTTAACGGGAACGGGAACAGGAATGTGTTGATTATATGTATTTAAATAGTTAACGTTAGCGTTAACGTAAACGTCAATAATATGGGAATATTCGCAAAAATCGCGGCTGGCGAGATACCCAGCTATAAGTGTGCAGAGAGTGATAAGTTTTATGCGTTCCTTGACATCAATCCTCTTGTCAAGGGTCACACGCTTGTCATACCCCGTCGTGAGGTGGATTATATCTTCGACATGGAGGATGACGAGATAGCAGAGTTTCAGGTGTTTGCCAAGAGGGTGGCAAAGGCTATCAAGAAAGCCTTCCCGTGTATCAAGGTGGGTCAGGCGGTGTTAGGTCTTGAGGTGCCTCACGCTCATATCCACCTCATTCCAATGCAGAGTGAGAAGGACATGCTCTTCAGCAATCCCAAATTAACACTCACAGAAGAGGAGTTTAGCGATATCGCTGCAAAGATACGTGAGAATTTTGAGTGAGCGACATTATGCGACAAAACACATTCAGGGGGATTTGCATTGGCAAATCCCCCTGAATGTGTTTATGTGAATTAAATGTGTTTATGTGAATTCTTCACCGAGTTTTATCTCCACCTCGCTTATATACTTGCGAATCATGGCAGACGAGTCTTCTTTCTTGCATATCAGTAGCACATTACCGTGCTCTGCCACGATGAATCCGTCAAGGCCGTTGATTACGGCGAGTTTGTCTTTCGGTACGCGGATGATGTTATTACTGCTGTTTTCTAATATCACATCACTGTCGAGCACCACATTGTCACCTTCACCTTTCTCCATAGCCTCATAGATGCCGTGCCATGTACCGAGATCAGCCCAACCGAAGTCGCAGTTCATGAGATACACGTCTTTTGACTTCTCTAATATACCGAAATCAACAGACATGTTTGGGAAACGCGGGAAATTCTCCTTCACGTATTCTTTCTCCTCGCTGATACTTATGTTTATGTCGTCTTTGTCAATAGTGCGGAACACAACAGGAAGAACCTTCTTTAATGATTCGCGCAGGAATGTCACCCTGCTCATGAAGATGCCGGTGTTCCAGTAAAACTCGTTGCTCGCCATAAACAGCTGCGCAAACTCACGCTCTGGTTTCTCAGTGAAAGACTTCACCTTATATATACCTTCATATTCCGTATGTTCACCCATCTGGATATATCCATACCCTGGCTCCGGTCGGGTAGGGCGCACGCCTAATGTCAGCAATCCGTCGTTAGCCGTTACGAAATTAAGTCCGTCTTGTATGTTACGGAAGAACCCCTCCTCGTTTATCACTGCCTGATCTGACGGTGTCACTATCACGTTAGCGTCAGGGCAGATATGTGATATGCGGTAGCAAGCCCATGCTGCGCTTGGCGCCGTATTGCGGTATATCGGCTCATTAAGGATATTATCCTCTGGCATATCGGGCAGTTGCTCCCTCACTATAGAGGCATATACATCATTGGTGCTTACGAAAATGTTATCTTTGGGTATAATCTTTAGAAATCTGTCGTATGTCTGTTGCAGCTGGCTTCTGCCAGTGCCGAAGAAGTCCATAAACTGCTTAGGAAAATCATGTCTGCTGCAGGGCCAAAGCCTGCGCCCCCTGCCACCGGACAGGATAACACAAAAATTATTATTATTCATAGTATTGTCATTAAAACCATTTTTGGGTGCGAAGATAAGAGTTTTTTATTACATAGACAAGTATTTTGACGTTTTTTTTTAATATTTGTTTGTTGTTTAAAAAAATATTCGTACCTTTGCACCCGTCAAACAAAGACAAAGGCCCAGATGGCGGAATCGGTAGACGCGCTGGTCTCAAACACCAGTGGGGCAACCCGTGCCGGTTCGACCCCGGCT
>JAGDAU010000090.1 GCA_017959365.1 Prevotella sp. | reverse complement strand
ATGAAGGTCAGATTTTTGTCAGTTGCGCCGGAGGCATCACAACGAATGCTACATTCCGTTACAGCCGTGAGGACGCTCCGGAGGGATGGTTCTTTATCCGTGCGGCGGTGAAAAACCTGAAGGGCGGTCACTCCGGTGATGATATCAACAAGAAGTTGGGCAACTCTGTTAAGCTGCTTTCCCGTTTCCTCTATCAGACCAATGAGCGTTACGGTGTTCGCTTAGCCCATTTTGTGGCAGGTAAGTTACATAATGCCATTCCGCGTGATGGTGAGGCGGTATTTGCCGTTCCCTTCAGCAAGAAAGAGGATGTGCGTGCCGACTGGAATATCTTCTGCAGTGATGTAGAGGATGAGTTCCATGTGACAGAGAAGACGATGGAGTTTGAGATGGAGAGCCACGAGGCTCAGACTGTCTTACCAGAGGCTGTCAGCACCGCCCTTATCCGTGCTCTGCAGGGAGTGCACAATGGTGTGTTCGCCATGTGTCAGGATGAGGAGATCGCATGGCTTGTAGAGACCTCAAGCAATGTGGCAAGTGTATGCACCGAGGAGGATAAAGCCGTTGTGGTGGCAAGTCAGCGTTCCAATGTCATGAGCAACCTTCGTAATATGGCTAATACCATCAAGGCTGTCTTCCAGCTTGCCGGAGCAGAGGTGGAGCAGGGTGATGGCTACCCGGCATGGAAGATGCGTGCCGACAGCCGTCTCACCAAGATAACCGTAGATGCTTATAAAGACCTTTTCGCCAAAGACCCGCTGGTGCTTGGCATCCATGCCGGTCTGGAGTGTGGTCTGTTCTCAGAGCGTTACCCGGATCTTGACATGGTGTCTTTCGGACCCACACTGCGTGGTGTCCACAGTCCTGACGAGCGCCTGCTTATCCCAACAGTCCAGATGGTGTGGGATCATCTCCTTGAGGTTCTTAAACGAGTGTGAGTTCAACGTTAACGTTAACGGGAACGATAACAGTTGAAAGTTAAAAGATAAAAGATAAAAGTAAATGCAAAGAGTGTTATTCTTATTTCTCTCTATCCTGTTTGCGACATTCAGTTATGCCGGCGGAGAGAAAGTACCATACCCCGGTGGCAAGTGTTGGATGTTCAGGGTTTACCTGAAGGATAAAGCGGGGTGTAAATATAATGTTGACAACCCGGAGGCATTCCTCTCGCCAAAAGCTCTTGAGCGTCGTCGCCGGCAGGGTCTTGCCGTTGACTTTACCGACCTGCCCGTCAGTGATGTCTATCTGTCAGACCTCAGACGTTCTGGCTTTGATGTGGTATGTACGAGCAAGTGGAACAATACCGTTCTTCTCCGTGCTACCGACAGTACACTGGTTGACAAGTTGGGTGCCATGCCGTTTGTGAGCTCGTGGCGTCATGTGTTCACCTCGTCGGATTCATTAAAAGTACACAACAATGACTTTGAGATATCGCCTTTCCTGAAGAACAACAGTACAAAGTATCAGGGATATTACGGAAAGGGTGAGCGACAGATCGCGCTGCATCATGGTGACAGCCTGCATGCGGCAGGATATCGTGGCGCCGGCATTACCATAGCAGTACTTGACGGTGGCTTCTCTAATGTGGACCGCATACCGGCGTTTGCCAACACCAGGATCCTTGGAACCCGTAACTTTATCTGGCCGGGTGAGGAGAGTGTCTATCGTTTCGGGGCGCATGGTACAGAGGTGCTGTCAACGATCGCTGCCAACGATTCCAATCGTTTTGTCGGCACAGCCCCTGAAGCATCTTTCTATCTCTTCTGTACAGAGGATGGTGACACCGAGACACCAACGGAGGAAGACTACTGGTCAGCCGCAGCGGAATACGCTGACTCGTTAGGCGTAGATATCTTGAGCAGCAGTTTAGGATATCATACATTCCATAATAAGGCTGATAACTATCGCTATTGCGACCTTGACGGTCATAAGTCGTTGTGCTCCAACAGTGCCTCCATGCTTGCTGACAAGGGTATGATACTGGTATGCAGCGCAGGTAACGAGGGTAGGGGTTCTTGGAAGAAGATAACCGTTCCGGCTGACGCGGAGAATGTCATCACCGTGGGAGCGCTCAACAAGGACACCATAAATACCGCCTTCTCTTCTATCGGCCCGACTTCTGACGGCAGGGTTAAGCCCGATGTGATGGCTATCGGCGGTCCGGCTACCGTGATCTCAGAATCCGGCACCCTCGACGAGTCTTCCGGCACCTCTTTCGCATGTCCCTTGACAGCTGGTCTGGTGGCTTGCCTGTGGCAGGCGAGACCGGAGCTGAATGCCAAAGACCTGATAAAACTGATACAACAATCCGGTGACCGCGCCGACTGCCCTGATAATATTTTCGGTTACGGTGTGCCGGATATGTGGAAGGCAGCAAAAACAAGATAATATGCAGACGATAACCCTCTTTGAACTCAACAGTTTAGTCCAGGACGTGATAGAGAGTACTCTCGACCACTCATATTGGGTGGAGGCAGAGATCTCAGAGTTGCGTGTCGTGGGTGGGAATTGCTATATCGACCTCATTGAGAAGGCTCCTAATGGCAATACCCCCATTGCGCGTGCACGCGCCAACTGTTGGCGTTTCACATGGGAGAGGGTAAAAGATGATTTTGAGCAAGCCACCAACTCTTCTCTCGCTCCCGGAATGAAGGTCCTCCTTCAGGTTGCTGCAACGTTTCATCCGGCATACGGCTTCTCGTGGAATATAAAGGATATAGACCCCACATTCACCATGGGTGACATGGCACGAAAGCGCAAGGAGATAATCCAGCGCCTTACAGAGATGGGTATCCTGGAGTGGAACAAGGAGTTGGCGCTGTCGCCCTTTGCCCGCAGGATTGCCGTTGTGTCCAGTGGTAGTGCTGCCGGATATGGTGATTTCACCAATCAGTTGAGCAGCAACGACTATGGCTTGTCTTTCTCAACAACCCTGTTCCCGTCTGTTATGCAGGGTGAGGCTGTTGAGGAGTCAGTGATAACGGCTCTTAGTAAGATCTATTCCCGATGTGAGGATTTTGACGCTGTGGTGATAATACGTGGTGGCGGTGCTGTATCCGACATGTCGGGTTTTGACTCCCTTCGCCTTGCGGAGGCTGTCGCCCGTTTTCCATTGCCTGTCATTACCGGCATAGGCCATGACCGTGACGAGTGTGTGCTCGATATAGTGTCAAATACCCGTGTCAAGACACCTACGGCTGCTGCTGCTTTCTTGATAGACAATCTGCATGCCACCATGCAGCGTATAGAAGAGGCTCAGGATGCCATTGTCAACAGTGTCAGACGCCGTATGCAACTTGAGGCGTTGCGCATACAGAAACTAAGCGCCTCACTGCCTTCACAGGCAAGGCTGATCCTCTCCCGTGAGGACGCCCGTCTTACCCGTTGTGCCGACAGCATTGCCGTTGCCGCGCGTCAGCGACTGACAGCCGGTGGGGCAGCCATCGATAAACTGATGATACGCATCCCCGCCGCTGCCAAGGCGATAGTAGTGAACGGAAGCCATCGTCTGCAGGTGATAAATCAGCGCCTTTATGACCTTGATCCGCAGAGGGTGCTTGACAGAGGCTACTCTATGACCATTGCCAACGGTAAAGTGGTGCGGTCTGCCAAATCCGTCACAACTGGTACATTGCTGACCACCCGATTATCAAAAGGCACAATAACGTCAGAGGTGAAATGAAGATTATAACCCATAACCCATATCGTATCCTTGGTGTTATGTCTAATGCCAGGATAAAAGATATAGAGAAGAACAAGTCATTGCTCAAGGCTTTTTCAGCGGTTAATAAGAGCGCTGATTTCAAGTCAGACCTGACTGCTCTGCTGGGTCCCGTGGTACGTGATCAGAACGCGATGTCTGATGCGGAGTCGAGTCTGTCGATTCCCGCCGACAAGTTGCGCTACGCCCTCTTTTGGTTTATTGCCACCAATGATGACGAGAAAAATGATATCGCCACCCTCACTCCGGACAATATCCACTTAACCATAGACCGTTGGGCTGCGACCCCCGGTTTTGTGGCTACACATAACAGAGTTGTCGCCTTGCTCTGTGCCAACAGATATGAGGATGCTGTCAAGGCAGCGAAAAAGGAGTATGCTGAGTATCTTTCAGATCTGAAGTCACTCTTTGATCCAGACGGTCTGCTTGCCATAGATGAGATAATGCTTGTTGAACTATTCATACAAGTGTTGGATGAAGAGGGGCATGGCGCAGCCGTGGTGACAAACAACAGTGACACACTATGGCGTAAGACCATTCACGACAATACCGCCGAGGATCTGAAAAACGTTGTCCAATCAGAGATTAAGAGAATCAAGGAGATAAAAGGTGAGTCAATAATGGATATGCTGTTTACCGTTGAGACATCGATAGACAATGCCAAGGCCACTCTTGACAAACTGAAGCCGATGCTTACTGATGAGAACAGAATAGAGTATGACATGCTCTCTGACACTCTTTGTGTGGAGGCTCAGGAGATAATCATTTATATAGAGGACCATTGCGATGACCCATGGATATGTTTAGAGTGCCACTATCTTATTTCCAAGATTTGCAGACTGGCTACTGACGCGGAAACAAAGCGTCGCACCAATAAAAATGTAAAATATTTTAGTCAACATAAATGCAAGATACCCCATTATTACTCTTTTCTGTTGTTGTGGTCGGATATAGAGCATTGGATGGCATTGTGTGACAAGTCTGTGGATTATTCTTTTGAGAAAGTATCAGTCAATCTCTCACAGATACAAACACTTATGCGTGATTCTCAGATAGTGAAAGAGAGACTGGCATGCCGTGCCATGACGCCATTTATCAAAAAGCTTGACCAGGAGGCGGATATGATGTATAAATGGTGGTCGGAGATATGCAACCAGAGCCAGTGGAATAAGGTGGGTGAGTTTAAAAGCTATCTGCAGTGTCTTGAAAGCAGGTGTGCTATGTATTGTGGGCAGGTGAGTGATGCGTATTTTATAAACAATGTCATAATGCCTGTGAAAAGACGTTTGACGAAAGTCTATGCCCTTGTGGATGAGAAATTCGGTGATATACCGGCACAAGATACCACTTCTTCTCTCATGCAGACATCAGATATTGTTGAACAACCATTCCCTTCAGGTAATGTGACATCAGACAATACCCGCCAGCAACAGTTTGAGGAAAAGGTGAACAGGTCGGGCGCAAAGACAGTAAAGACATGTTGCTCAACATTGGTTTATGCCTGGATGATATTAGCATCATTATTGTTGATCTTGGCGATAGTAAAAAATTGTTAGTATGGAAGAGGATTTATGCAAGATGGCTCTTGGATTTGCCAATGAGATAAACAAATTAGAGACGAACCTGAGACGGATGTCACCGGATACCTCGGGCTATCGGCAACTGACATATGTCGTAAGGAGTATGAAGGATGTGCTCACGCAATATGGCTTTGAGATGGTTGACCTGTATGGCACCCGTTATACAGACGGCATGAAGGCGGAGGCAGACTTTGTGCCCTTGGATGAGTCTGGAGCAGAAGAGAAATGGACAATCGTCGGCGTTACCCGGCCGCAGGTAAACTATAATGGCAAGATGATACAGTCACCACATGTTACGGTGGCGCTGTGAGGGGGCCCTCGGCGCCGGAAGCGCCGAGCACCCTGGCTGCCGGAGGGGGGCTTGAGTATCATGTATTGAGTTATTATGTATTGAGTATTAAGTATTTATTTTTATGTCAAAGATAAATGTAGGAATAGACCTTGGAACAACCAATTCATCTATCTGTGTGATGGAGAAAGGAGTGCCGCGCATCGTTAAGACAGATACGGGCAAAGACACCATGCCGTCATGTGTGGCAATGAGCGAAAACGGCACGGTCATGGTGGGTGACACCGCATATAATATGCTTAAGCGGTATCGGTTGGATGTGGCAAGGAAATGGTATTATAATGTTCCGGGAGCATACATTGAGTTTAAGCGGACTATGGGTACCGATACGATATACAAATGTGAACACCCGACAACGCAATTCACATCAGAGCAACTGTCGTCGTTGGTGCTCAAGGCATTACGTAACCTTGTTACTACCGTGCCAACGCACAGTGCGGTTATTACCGTACCGGCAAAGTT
>JAGDAU010000089.1 GCA_017959365.1 Prevotella sp. | reverse complement strand
TTGTGTTTTGTGTTTTGTGTTAAATACCAAAGCTAATCAATATTAAATCGTAAATCATAAATCGTAAATCATAAATCGTAAATCATAAATCGTAAATAGTAAATAGTAAAGCGTAAATAGTAAATCGTAAATAGTCAAATAGTAAATAATGTTCAAAGGTCTGGCAAAAAGAATTATACCGTGTCTCGATGTCAAAAACGGTGAGACAGTAAAGGGAACCAACTTCGTCAACCTCCGTAGTGCCGGAGACCCGGTGGAACTGGGCAAGAGGTATAGCGAGGAAGGTGCTGATGAATTGGTGTTTCTTGACATCACTGCCTCTTTTGAGGAGCGCAAGACCTTTACCGACATGGTAACGAGAGTGGCAGAGGAGATAAACATACCCTTCACAGTAGGTGGAGGCATCAATGAGCTTGCTGATGTTGACAGACTGCTCGGTGCCGGCGCCGATAAGGTCAGTGTCAACTCCGCAGCATTACGCAACCCGTCACTCATCAATGATATAGTGGCAAGATACGGCAGTCAGGTATGCGTATGTGCCATTGACGCACGCTTAGATGATGACGGTTGGTACTGCTACGTGAAAGGTGGACGTGAGCGGACTGACAGACGACTCTTTGATTGGGCACGCGAGGTAAGCGACAGAGGTGCCGGAGAGATTCTCTTCACCAGCATGAACCACGACGGCGTAAAACAAGGTTTCGCCAACGAGGCATTGTGCCAACTGGCTGAAGAACTGCCTATACCGATAATAGCAAGTGGCGGAGCCGGCAAAAGGGAACACTTTCTTGACGTGTTTACAAAAGGAAAGGCGGATGCGGCATTAGCAGCCAGTGTATTCCACTTCGGTGAGATACCCATACCGGAGTTGAAACGCTACCTAAGCGATAATGATATAAATGTAAGACTATAATAATATAACAACAATGAATATCAACGTAGATTTTGAGAAATGTGGAGGACTGGTACCGGCAATAATCCAGGATGCCGACACCAAAACGGTATTGATGCTGGGATATATGAATGAGGAAGCCTTACGACTGACACAAGAGACGGGCAACGTCACCTTCTGGAGCCGTAGCCGTCAGCAACTGTGGGTTAAGGGCGAGACATCCGGAAATTTCCTGCGTCTGGTGGAGATACGCTCTGATTGCGACAATGACACACTGCTCATTAAAGTACATCCGGAAGGCCCCACATGCCACACCGGTGCCGACACGTGCTGGAATGAGGAGAACAGACGAAACGCACTTCTCTTCCTCACTGAGCTGCAAGACTTCATTGAGAAACGTAAAGCAGAGATGCCCGAAGGCAGCTATACCACCAGTCTCTTCCGCGACGGCCTGAACAGAATGGCACAGAAAGTGGGCGAAGAAGCCCTCGAACTGGTCATTGAGGCCGTGGGTGGCACTGATGAACGAATGATCTATGAGGGCAGCGATATGCTCTACCATCTTATTGTTCTCTTGACCTCCAAGGGACTGCGTATAGAGCAGTTAGCAGAGGAACTCATTGAGAGACATGACCCTAATTGGCATAAACATTAAACAGACAAGGAGGACAGATATGCTTATAGACTACAAGAATGTACAGGTTCACCAAGAGGACCAGATGATACTCAATGATGTTAATTTTGAGGCTTCTGAGGGTGAGTTTATTTATATTATCGGTAAGGTGGGAAGCGGCAAGAGCAGTTTCCTAAAGACTCTTTACTGTGAGTTGGACATACTCAAGGGCGAGGCAGAGAAAGCTGAAGTGCTGGGCACGAACATCATTCAGATAAAACGACGTCACGTGCCAGCATTAAGAAAACAGATGGGAGTAATATTCCAGGATTTCCAACTGCTCCATGACCGCACTGTGGAGAAGAACCTGCGCTTTGTGTTAAGAGCCACAGGGTGTAAGCGCAGTGAGGTGCGTCAGCGCATTGACGAGGTACTCAAACAGGTTGGCATGGAGGAAAAGAAATACAAGATGCCCCATGAGCTCTCTGGCGGCGAGCAGCAACGCATAGCGATAGCGAGGGCCATCCTCAACAAGCCAAAGCTTATCATTGCCGATGAGCCAACAGGAAACCTGGACTTTGTCACAGCTCACAAGATTGTAGCTCTCCTGCAAGATATAAGCAAGAGTGGCACGACGGTTATCATGTCAACCCACAACATGCCGTTACTTGACCGCTTCCCCGGTAAGGTATTCCGTTGCAAAGAGGGTAAGTTTGAGGATATCTCCGACAACTATCATGAGATGATTGAAGTGAGCGAGGATTTCAAAAACTGATTAGAATAAATAGACACTTGAATAAAAAAAACTAAAAACATACACAATATGATAGTAATGAAATTCGGCGGCACATCAGTTGGTACGCCAGAGAGAATGAAAAATGTCTGCCAGTTGGTAACACGCAGTGGAGAACCCACTTTCGTAGTACTGTCAGCAATGAGTGGAACGACAAATACATTGGTGGAGATTTCTGACTACTTATACAAGAAAAATCCCGATGGAGCCAATGAGGTTATCAACACCCTTGAGAAGAAATACAGGACTCACGTGAATGAGCTGTTTACTACAGAGGAGTGGAAAAACAAGACCCTTGAGTTCATCAAAGCTGAGTTTGAATATCTTCGCACATTCACCAAAGACCTCTTTACCAGTTTTGAAGAGAAGAGCATCGTGGCACAAGGAGAGATACTGAGTACCAATATGGTTAACAACTACATGCAGGAGCAGGGTGTTAACTCTGTACTGCTCTCTGCCCTTGATTTCATGCGCACTGATAAGAATGGTGAGCCAGACCCACAATACATCAAGGAGAAACTGGCTGCTGTGATTGCTGAGAACGAATGACATCAGGTATATATCACCCAGGGATTTATATGCCGTAACGCATACGGTGAGGTTGACAACCTGCTGCGTGGCGGCAGCGACTATTCCGCATCATTGATAGGTGCCTCAATAGAAGCTGATGAGATACAGATATGGACCGACATCGACGGCATGCACAACAATGACCCGAGAGTGGTTGACAAGACAGAGGCTGTCAGACAGCTCAATTTTGAGGAGGCTGCCGAGCTGGCATATTTCGGAGCAAAGATCCTGCATCCCACATGCGTACAACCAGCTAAATATGCCGGCATACCCGTCAGGCTGAAAAACACTATGGCCCCCGATGCCGAGGGTACAATCATCGATAATGTCATTATGCGCGGCAAGATAAAGGCTGTTGCAGCCAAAGACAATATCACAGCTATCAAAATCAAGTCAAGCCGTATGTTGCTCGCCACCGGTTTCCTGCGCAAGGTATTTGAGATCTTCGAGAGTTACCAGACACCTATCGACATGGTGTGCACCAGCGAGGTTGGTGTGTCTGTCAGCATTGACAACCAGACCCACCTACACGAGATTGTCAACGAGTTGAAGAAATACGGCACGGTAACAGTAGATAATGACATGTGTATCATCTGTGTTGTCGGCGACCTCGATTGGAGCAACCTTGGATTTGAGACACTCGCCACCGATGCCTTGAAGAATATCCCCGTAAGGATGATCAGCTACGGAGGCAGCAACTATAATATCTCGTTCCTTATCAAAGCGATGGACACGAAAAGGGCATTACAAAGCCTCAGCGACACACTATTTTAACGATAACGTCAAAGTGAACTGAAATTATATGAAAGGTATTTTTCCCGTACAGGCATTCAGGGAACAGCGCACACCCTTCTACTATTACGACACCACATTGCTCAGACAAACACTAAAGGCAATAAGTGATGCCGTGAGCTGTCATCCCAACTACTCTGTACATTATGCCATCAAGGCAAACGCCAACCCCAAGATACTTAACATCATCTGTCAGGCGGGATTTGGCGCCGACTGCGTCAGTGGTGGTGAGATACAACGTTGCATCGACAACGGCTTCTCTCCTAAGAAGATAGTATATGCCGGTGTGGGCAAGAGCGACTGGGAAATCAACCTCGGTCTTGACCGCAACATATTCTGTTTTAATGTCGAGAGCATTGCGGAGCTGGAGGTTATCAACGAGTTGGCTGCGGCAAAAGGAAAGACAGCAAGAGTATGTCTGCGAATAAACCCCGATGTGGGTGCACACACTCACGCCAATATAACAACCGGTCTGGCTGAAAATAAGTTTGGCATTGCCATGTCTGATATGGATGAGGCTATAGCACGAGCCCAAGAGATGACGAACATAGAGTTTATCGGACTCCATTTCCACATAGGCAGCCAGATACTCAACATGGATGACTTCGCAGCCCTCTGCAACCGTATCAATGAGTTACAAAACCATTTGGACCGCAACAGAATAAGCGTTAAGCATATCAATGTTGGTGGTGGCTTAGGCATTGACTACAACCACCCCAACCGTGTTCCGATACCTGATTTCAAGGCGTATTTCAATACCTTTGCCAAACTGCTGAAACTGCGTGAGGGTCAGATACTGCATTTTGAGTTGGGGCGTGCTGTTGTTGCACAGTGTGGCAGTCTGATAACCAAAGTGTTATATGTCAAGCAAGGCACGGCAAAACAGTTTGCCATAGTCGATGCTGGTATGACAGACCTCATTCGTCCCGCGCTATATCAAGCATATCACAAAATAGAAAACATAACATCAGAAGAAGGCAAACAGACATACGATGTTGTGGGACCGATATGCGAGTCGAGCGATGTCTTCGCTAAGGCGATTGACCTGAATGCCACCCATCGTGGTGACTTGCTGGCGATACGCAGCGCAGGGGCATACGGTGAGATAATGGCAAGCCGTTATAACTGCCGTCCAATGCCAACAGGATATACGACAGAGGAATTGGAGTAACTGAATGTGTTTTATGTTTTGTGTTTTATGTTTTGTGTTTTGTGTTAAATAGTTTTGACACTCTATAGCAAATCATATCAATAGGACTCCGAGCTTTGCTCGCCTGAGTACCTATAAAAAAAATAATCACGAAGAAATAGTAAATCGTAAATAGTAAATAGTAAATCTATAAATGATAGAGTTATCATTAATAACGATTATTTTAGGAGCGGTAGCATTGACATTCGCACTCATTGCACCATGGTTTAATATCATGGTGCGCCG
>JAGDAU010000088.1 GCA_017959365.1 Prevotella sp. | reverse complement strand
GATGTGGTGCGTCAGTTGGGTTTTGATGAGGCAGTGTTGTATCTCTCGGGTCTGCTTGCCATCTGTGCTATAGACTATGTGGTTTTCAGCGTCACAACCCTTTGGTATGTGGGTTATGTATTACTGGTGGCATACGTCGTCTTTGCCTTGTGGCGTTATTGGCGATATGCGAGGATGCCGATGATCTGCGGAAAGTGTGGCGGTAAGATCCCGGGCAAGGGCCGCTGTCCCCACTGTGGCGCAATGAATATATCCTAACTCAACTTTCGCAAGCTCCAGTTGAGAAGTTGAGCAAATGCGAAACTTGAATATATCCTAATAAATAAGGATTGTGGTATTACCTAAAAAGCATTACCTTTGCACCTGATTTTAAAAAAGGAATATAACAATGCATTTTAGGACAACATTATTATCCATTGCTCTGACAACGGCATTTGCCGCGTCAGGAGAGACAATAACACACGACAAACAGTTAGGCGACAGCTCCATCGTTCACGACCTTGACGCCGTTACAGTGGTTGCAAGCAGTAAGGATTTTGTGAGACTGCGTCATCAACCCATCAGTTCCACATTGATCGGTGCGTCACAGTTGACGTCATTTGGTATTAACGACCTGCGGCAGTTGTCGGCATACGTACCGTCGTTTGCCATGCCGGAATATGGTTCCAAACTGACCTCTTCTATGTATATCCGTGGTATCGGTTCACGTCTCAACAATCCGGCAGTGTGTATTTATGTGGACGATATGCCCATACTCAACAAAAACGCCTTCAATACTCATCTCTACGAGACAGAGAGGGTGGATGTGTTAAGAGGTCCCCAAGGCACCCTTTACGGTATGAACAGCGAGGGAGGTATTGTGCGTGTTTACAGTAAGAACCCGATGCGCTATCAGGGAACCGATATCCAGTTGGAGTTGGCAACACGCTTTTGGCGTAAGGCAGAGGTTGCCCATTATGCCAAGTTTAACGACCAGTTGGCGATGTCAATAGCAGCCTTTTATGACGGTCAGAACGGTTTCCACCGCAACAGCTACGACCACTCGCGTGCCGACAACTATAATGAGGCTGGTGGTAAGGTGAGGCTTATCTGGCAACCATCCCAGAGGTTCAGTCTTAACTATATCGCAGATTATCAGTATGTGAGGCAGAATGGTTTCCCATACGGATTGTTGGATATCAACACCGGGCGCGCCCAGGAACCAGCCACCAATCTTCACAGCAATTACCGTAGAAACATCTTCAACACAGGTTTGGGTATAAAATATGTCGGTAATTGGTTTGATGTCAACTCTATGACAACATACCAGTATCTGCATGACTATATGTTTATGGATCAGGATTATACAACCACAGACTATATGAACCTTGTGCAGCGTCAGCATCAGAATGCGCTGACAGAGGAGCTGACATTCAAGACACGCCTTAATGGTGTGTGGAACAGCGTGACGGGTGCTTATATGTCATATCAGTGGTTGAAGACTACCGCTCCGGTTGGCTTTGGTGAGGGTATTACCAGTCCAATATCAACTGGTATCCGTAATACGATGTATAACGCCATGGTCAATTCCATGGCATCACAGATGATTGCCCAGGGAATGCCGGAAGCCGCTGCCAAGGCACAGGCTATGAGCATTATTGAAAATAGGGGTGGTGTCACCATGAATGTCACCATGCAATCGCCCGGTGTGTACCGCACTCCACAGTTTAACCTTGGACTATTCCATGAGTCCAACATCACTATCACAGACCGCCTGATGGCCACTCTTGGTTTGCGTTATGACTTCAACCGTGTTAAACTGGATTATGATGCTCATGCCATAATGTCGATGACAGCTAATGTTATGGGTACAGAGGCAACATACGACCTCACCTCCTTTATCAAGAACAAGGTGTATGATGACTTCAACCAGTTGTTGCCTAAGATAGGTCTCACCCTCTTTATTGATGATGCCAAGAGTAATGTGTATGCAACAGTGAGTAAGGGTTACAGGGCAGGAGGCTTTAATATCCAGATGTTCTCTGATATCCTGCAGACAGAGCTGATGGCAAACAGCCGTAATGCTATGCGTGGCAGTTATGACGTGCCTCATGATGAGCAAGCATACGAGAATATCACTAATACCATAGTCTATAAGCCTGAGACATCATGGAATTATGAGGTTGGCACCCATCTCAATATGGCAGGTGGCAGCATTCACATGGACGCCGCACTGTATTATATGCTGGTGCGCAACCAGCAGCTTTCTGTGATGGCAGATAACTATGGTTTTGGCCGTATGATGGTCAATGCCGGCAAGAGTTACAGTTGCGGAGCGGAATTAGCACTCAGGGGTGAGGCACTTGACAACCACCTCTCATGGATGGCAAGCTATGGCTACACACACGCTGTGTTCAAAGATTATAAGGATAATGTCACCATCGATGGTGTAGAGCAGCTCTATGACTATAAGGACAAGAAAGTGCCATACGTTCCGGCACACACCTTAGCCATCAGCGCAGACTACCGTTTCGACTTCAACGGCAGTGCGTTACGCTCACTTACTATTGGAGCCAATACAACGTGTCAGGGTAAGATTTATTGGGATGAGATGAACACCTATTCACAAAAGTTCTACGCACTCTTAGGCGCTCATGCAGATATGGATTTCGGAATCCTTAATGTGTCCTTATGGGGTAAGAATATCACCAATACCCGCTATAACACATTTGCCGTAGGCAGTGCCGCAACAGGTGAGACATTATATTTTGCCAATCAGGGTAATCCTATCCAGGGTGGCATAACGTTAAGGGCGCATTTCTAAGGCAAATATAAGTTAAGTCCTTTTGTCGGATGGAGGAACAGGATGCTTGGGTTTAAGCTTTTTCTTTTTCTCCCATTCCGCTTTGCGCTGCTCGTAGTTGGCGTTTTTATTCTCTACCCAGTTGTCAGCCATCTTACTCAAACTTACTGTAGATAACACTGATGGTGATGGGGGTATTGGGGTTTGCGATACCACCAATAAGGCGTGTGCTGGTGAGCGACATGTCATGACTGATGTCGCTTATCACAGTGCTGTTGTTGGAGCTTGTTGTGGTAGTGACGCTAACAGGTATCACCACAACCTTGTTCCAGTTTGGATGCTCTGTGGTGAATGAAGGACCACCTTTCTTACGTTCCTTATACATCGTTGTAACCAGCTCGCTGATGTTGTTGAATGTATATTCGTTGGATTTAGACGAATATGTCGCAACAAAAGATTTTTTATTGTCTGCCAACTGCCTTTTGCTGAAAAAAGAATCTAAGCTGTCGATGGGTATCATGAGCAAATCATTTGGGATGTCAAGAGCATATTCGCTCTGGGTGCTGTTGTTAAGCCTTCGCAAGCTGATTTTTGCCGTATTGATAGTGTCGTTTTCATGACCGCTCATAATCTCGTCAACGGGCAGAGTCAGTTGTGTGAAAATGCCTGCCGGACTCTTGAGATAAGTACAGGTGTTATCAGCCACAAGGTCGTCAATGGCTTCGGAGTCATTGGTTATATGTGTAGTCTGAAGAACCTCTTCTGTTCCGGCAAATAATGTGGACACCTTCTTGACATTTCCTGTGGGGTTGGTGCTTCTGAAATATATGAAGAGCTGTGAAATGTTGATATATGCCATCGAGCCAAGTCCGTTATCCATCTTGACATAGAATCCAGGACAAATATTATTTATGAACTTATATTGGTCACGGAAATTCTCCGGGTCTTCATAATACTTTCTCAGCAGGTAGGTGCCATAGTTGTTGTATGTCTTACCATCCTTATCTGTATATTCGTCATTAAGAGGTATGCAGATGCTTTCCAGAAAATTATCCTTGTTTCGTGTACTGTCGGGAATACGCAGGTCTTTAAGTGTATATGCCAGGCTTAGTCGCAAAGCATCTTCTCCTGTTCTCACATATCCTTCTGTCAGTGGGTCGAAATCAGAGAGGTAATTGATATTCTCTTTCACTGGTTTTTCCAACTCATAGCATGTAGCCTTCATCAGTGCTAAAGAGTCACCATAAAATTCTGCGAAATAAAAACGTAACTCACAGGAGTCAGCAATGATTTGTCCGTCTTGTTTGCTTGCTATGCTGTCTATGGAAGGCAGCGCGAACTGTTCCAGAGTGTGAAACTGTGTCATGAAGTCGCAGGTGATATATGTTTCTGTCTCTGGGTCTTGTATCCTTCCAAGGTATCCCGTAGTGTTGCGACAAATCACAGATCCAGCCTTCATGGATTGGCTGCTAACCTTAAATGTATCTGCCGCTATCTTCAGGTTGTCAAGATTGTCGGTAAGTGTCACTCCCAGGCCCTCTGTTGTGTCGTCACATGCCATAAGAGTGGCTATAGCAATCATTGCTATGGCGAGTCGTGAGAATATCTTCCTCATAATATGGTCTTCTCTTGATTTTATAATAACTTTTCGTAGAAGTCTGCCATCAGACTGCCGAGTTCAGGGTCGTTGGCATCGAAATGCATTAATGGTTTTCCGCTTGCTTCAGCGTACTCCTTCAACTTTATGTCCAGGCTGTCGGATGCTGTTACCAGTCCGTCGCTATAGTTGATAGCGAGTTTGCCCAGCTCCATGAAGTCAAAATCGTCTTTGTAGTCTGCAAGGGTTTCTTTTGTAGCGTTCTTGAATGCTATGCAGTCTTTAAATTCGTTGCCCAGGCTTCCTTGAGGCTGTTGATTAAACAGTGTTGTCACCACTTTCGTATTGGCGAAATAAGGCTCGTCGTGGTATGCAGTCTTGATATAGAAGGGCACGACCCCACTCATCCATCCCTGACAATGTATCAGATCTGGAGCCCATCCTAATTTCTTTACTGTCTCCAGTACGCCACGTGCAAAGAATACAGATCTCTCGGCATTGTCGTTGTATTCTTCTGCCATCTGCTCATTGTTGAGGTTACGTTTCTGGAAGAATTCCTCGTTGTAAATGAAAAACACCTGAATACGTACCTGTGGTATAGAGGCAACCTTTATAATCAGCGGATAGTCGGTGTCGTTGATAATCATATTCATACCCGACAGACGCTTTACCTCATGCAGCTGGCCGCGTCGCTCGTTGATAGCACCCCACTTAGGCATAAAAGTGCGTATCTCATAACCGTTCTCTTGTATTTTGTGTGACAACAGTTTTCCCATCGTAGCCATTTCGCTCTCTGGCATGTATGGTACTATCTCCTGATTGATAAATAGAATTTTTTTTGACATTGAATTAAAGGCTTAAAACTCGGTGCAAAGTTACACATTTTTGACCAAAATAATGTCAATTACGCAAAGTATTTATACATTTTTAAGCAGAATGATGATAATTTGCGGGTGAAAAGGGGCGTAAAGAAAAAAAATAATCGGGTTTCAAACCCGATTATTTTCTGGAAAGACGATTGTTGGTTGAAATGTTTTTGCTTCCTCAAAGTCCATCATGGCGTATGACATGATAATGACGGTGTCACCCGCCACGACAAGTCGTGCCGCCGCCCCGTTGAGGCAAATACAACCAGTACCTCTTTCGCCTGGTATGGCATACGTCTCAAGGCGGTTGCCATTGTTGATGTCAACAATCTGCAGTTTCTCGCCCTTAATGATATTGGCTGCATCCATGAGGTCTTCGTCAATGGTAATGCTACCCATGTAATTAAGGTTAGCTTCCGTAACCTTAACCCTATGCAATTTTGATTTCAATACTTCTATCATCATATCGATGGTAATTTAAAATCTTATATGGTCAATAAGCCTGATAGGAGTTTTACCGCAATATACGGTTATACATCCAACCACGTTATCAGACTCACTCCAGTCGGAGATGTCCAGCAGACTGTCGCCGTCAACAATAGAAAAATATTCCACCTCTAAACCATCCACAGCGTTAATCTTGTCTATAACATGCATACGGGTGTCATTTAAAGTGTGTTTCTTGGCATACTTGACACCGTCCTTCAGGGCCTCGTATATCTTTGGGGCGATAGCGCGCTCATCAGCTGAAAGCAGGGTGTTTCTGCTGCTCATGGCGAGTCCGTCGGCCTCGCGCACGATAGGACATTCCACAATCTCCACATTGCTGCGTGTGAATTTCACCAACTGCTTGACAACGGCAATCTGTTGCCAGTCTTTCTCACCGAAGTATGCCCTTTGTGGTCTTACGATGTAAAACAGCCGGCTTACAACCTGACATACGCCGTTGAAATGCCCCGGTCTCTTGGCTCCTTCCATCACCTCTGTTACGGGAGGGAACGAGAACTGTCGCTCATCCGGGGTGGGGTAGATGTCCTCTACTGTCGGGGCGAACACAATGTCAGCACCAACACTCTCAAGCAGTTTGCAGTCAGCGTCTAAGGTGCGTGGGTATCGCTCCAGGTCTTTCTTGTCATTAAACTGCGTGGGATTGAGAAATACCGATACCACCGTAATGTCATTGTCTGCCACAGAGCGTTTTACTAAAGACGCATGCCCCTCATGAAGCGCCCCCATGGTTGGTACCAGTCCAACAGTCTTACCCGCCTTACGGCAGTTGAACAGCTCGTTCTGTAACTCTACTATATTACTGAATACTTTCATTTTTGCAAGTTGGAGTTAAAGTGGGAGTTATAGTTAATGTGGATATTGGTTATTCTACAACAATGAGTGGAGTGTCTTCCATTACATTCTCACCCTGTTTAACGCAGATGGCTGTTACGGTACCGTCTTTTTCTGCTTCAATATTATTGGCCATTTTCATTGCCTCCAGCACGAGCAGAGTGTCACCGCTCTTCACATTGTCGCCTACGGCAACGACAATCTCTGTTACCACACCCGGTAGTGGAGCCTTTATGGCATTGGCGGTGTTGACATTGGCATTATTGCCACCATTGTCGTCTGAACCGTCATTTTCCTCCTGAGGCTTTCCGAGTACAACTTTCTTCTTCTCTGGTTCAGCCTCCGGCTCCATCTCAACCTTGAAGAGGTCTCCATTTACTGTCACATCAGCAACATTATCATTGATGTCGCCAATCTCAACTATATATTCTTTACCTTCAATAGTATATTTATACTGTTTCATCTCATTATTGGTTTTTGTGTCATTGTAAGAAACCGTGCGTTCCACATAGTGGCTTTCGGGAGAATTGTTATAATGCCCGGCTCGCGGTCATGTACGTTGTTGCCTTTATACTCATGCAGTGCAAGGGCTATGGCAGCGAA
This sequence comes from Prevotella sp., assembly GCA_017959365.1. Taxonomy (GTDB): domain Bacteria; phylum Bacteroidota; class Bacteroidia; order Bacteroidales; family Bacteroidaceae; genus Prevotella. The sequence goes on along the minus strand of JAGDAU010000088.1, from coordinate 19,540 downwards.
AATATTCTTATCTTCCATTTCTGTCTTCTGTGTTCAATAATCTAACGTAGTTTAATAGTTCTACATCGGCATGCAACCATGTTTCTTGGCTGGCAGACTCTGTTTCTTATGAGCAAGCTGTGCCAGTCCGCGGCAGATACGGAAACGGGTGTTGCGCGGTTCTATCACATCATCGATGTAGCCATACTGTGCTGCCTGATATGGGTTTGCAAAGAGGTCTGTGTACTCCTGTTCTTTCTCAGCAAGGAAAGCCTTAACATCCTCGCCTGCCTCTTTCTTGGCTTTTGCCTCTTTGGCGCTAAGCACTGCTACCGCACCGCTGGCACCCATCACGGCAATCTCTGATGATGGCCATGCGAAATTGAGGTCGGCGCGTAACTGTTTGCATCCCATTACGATATGGCTACCGCCATAGCTCTTGCGCACTGTGATGGTGATCTTGGGAACTGTTGCCTCACCGAAAGCGTATAACAGCTGTGCTCCATGCAGGATAACAGCGTTGTACTCCTGTCCTGTGCCAGGCAGGAAGCCTGGTACATCAACGAGTGACACGATTGGAATATTGAATGCATCGCAGAACCTTACGAAGCGTGCTCCCTTACGGCTTGCGTTCGTATCAAGTACGCCGGCGTAGGCACTTGGTTGATTGGCTACAATACCCACGCTCTGACCATTGAAGCGTGCGAATCCCACGATGATGTTCTTAGCAAACTTAGGTTGTACCTCAAAGAACTCACCCTCATCGGTGATGGCTGTGATAACCTTATACATATCGTAAGCCTTGTTGGGGTCATCAGGTATTATGTCGTTGAGGATATCCTCCTTACGGTCAATGGGGTCATTGCACTCTATGCGTGGAGCCTCCTCCATGTTGTTGGATGGCAGATAACTCAAGAGAGTCTTTATTGTCTGCATCGCCTCTTCCTCAGTCTTAGCGGTAAAGCTTGTTACGCCGCTCTTTGTAGCGTGTACGCTCGCACCACCTAAATGTTCAGAGTCAACATCCTCTCCTGTTACGGTCTTTACCACCTTCGGACCAGTGAGGAACATATAACTTGTGTTCTCCATCATAAGGATGAAGTCGGTGAGGGCAGGTGAGTAAACAGCTCCACCGGCACAAGGACCAAAGATACCTGATATCTGAGGTATCACTCCAGAAGCCAATATGTTACGCTCAAAGATCTCACCGTAACCGGCTAATGAGCATATACCTTCTTGAATACGTGCTCCACCAGAGTCGTTAATGCAGATCATCGGTGCTCCGTTCTGCATAGCCATATCCATTACCTTACATATTTTCTGTGACATTGTCTCGCTGAGCGAACCACCGTTTACGGTAAAGTCCTGAGCAGAGACATATACCAGTCTTCCGTCGATGGTAGCACTTCCTACAACGACACCGTCGCCCATGTATTGTTTCTTCTCCATTCCGAAGTTGTGGCACCGATGCAGTTTGAACATGTCATACTCCTCGAAGCTTCCTTCGTCTACAAGCATATCAATTCTTTCGCGTGCTGTATATTTTCCGCGTGCATGTTGTTTCTCGATAGCTTTCTCTCCACCACCGAGTCTTGCTGTCTCGCGTTTAGCGATTAACTCTTTGATTTTTTCTGTTTGTCTGCTCATTATGAAATGTGGAATAATAATTTACTATTTTTGGTTTTGCCTGTTGAAAACCGCTTTTCAGGGTGCAAAGTTAATGTAAAAATCTGAAATATAATGATTAATCGTTGAAAATTAACAATAGTTGCAAAAAAAATCCACCGGACTGTCCAGTCCAGTGGAAATCTTTTACCTTTTCAGTCCGCAGTAGATTACTGTGCCTGAGCAGCTGTGTCAGCAGGAGCTGCCTCTGCAGCGGCAGAGTCAGTTGTCTCAGTAGCTGTGCTGTCTGTGGTAGCAGTGGTGTCAGCAACCTCAGTTGCTGTAGAGTCTGTACCCTGAGCGTTACCCTCTGTCTTCTCATTGCAAGATGCGAAAGAGATAGCTACGATAGCTGCGAACATAAAAACTAATTTCTTCATTTTCTTTGCTTTTTTAAATCTGTAAAACAATCGTTGTTTATTAAAACGCTGCAAAGGTATATACTTTTTTTTATTCCGCAAGCATTTTTTTGGATTTTTTTTTGCCCTTTTTGTAACATTTTTGTAAAACGTTGGAAATCAATGAATTATGAAAGTTAAAAATAAGTTAAAAAATTACTGTGTGCCTTAACAGTAATAAAAAGTGGCTTTTTGTTTGTCATTTTACTTGTTTTTTAGTACTTTTGCGGTGCTGATGTGATATGGATAGTCTTAGACATCTTCTAATCATGTCCTTCACCTTATTATATATGATAGATACATCAATATTTCATAATAAGAAAGCAAAGTTCTTCACCCTGGGGTGTAAACTGAATTTCTCGGAAACCTCCACTTTCGCCAAGATGCTCACTGAGATGGGCGTCGTTGAGGCGAAGAAGGGAGAGAAAGCGGATTTGTGCCTTATAAATACATGTTCTGTTACTGAGACGGCAAACCATAAGTGCCGGCAGGCAATCCACCGTCTTGTGAGGGAGAATGAGGGAGCTTTTGTTGTGGTGACTGGTTGCTATGCCCAGTTGGAGACAGATGAGGTGGCTGACATCGATGGTGTCAGCCTTGTCTTGGGAAGTAATGAGAAATCACAGCTGATACAGTTTCTCAGTGACGCATGGCAGGAGCGTCTCTCGGGAGACCCACCAAGTCTTTGCAAACACTCTGTCAAGACAAAGTATATCCGTACATTCGCGCCAAGCTGTTCGAGAGGTAACAGAACACGCTATTTTCTTAAGGTGCAAGACGGGTGTGACTATTTCTGTACCTATTGTACCATACCACTTGCCCGTGGCTTTTCACGTAACGCTCCCATAGACTCCTTGGTGTCACAGGCAGAGCAGGTGGCACAAGAAGGTGGGAGCGAGATAGTCCTTACAGGTGTCAATATCGGAGACTTCGGTCGTACCACGGGTGAGACATTCCTTGACTTGATAAAACGCCTTGACGGGGTGAATGGCATAGAGAGGTATCGCATAAGCAGTATAGAGCCCAATCTGCTTACTGATGACATTATCGCTTTCTGTGCCTCCAGCCGTGCTTTTATGCCGCATTTCCATATTCCCCTGCAGAGTGGTTCTGACAGTATTCTGAAACTGATGCACCGCCGTTACGACACTGCGCTTTTCGCACATAAGATACACCTTATAAAACAATATATGCCTGATGCTTTCATTGGTGTGGATGTTATGGTTGGGACAAGAGGTGAGACACCAGAACTTTTTGATGAGACCTACAGCTTTTTGGAAGGATTGGATGTCAGCCAGTTACATGTGTTTCCGTATTCCGAACGCCCTGGTACAGCGGCATTGAAAATACCATATATCGTTGACCAGCGTGAGAAACGCCGCAGGGCAAATATGCTGTTGGAGTTGTCAGACAAGAAAACACACGCCTTCTATGAGCGCCATATAGGAAAGAAGGCTAAGGTGTTGTTTGAGAAGGCTCCACGAGGCAAGGCAATGCACGGCTTCACAGAGAATTATATCCGTGTTGAACTGCCGGCGGCTGAGTCACGTGATGAGTATGACAATAAAATCCTTACTGTGAGTATGGGAGATTTTAATTTTGATCAGTCGGCACTGATGGCAGATGTGACCGATACCTTTTAATTTTTTAATAGTAGATATACAATATGATTGATTATAATGATATAAGAGACAAGAGGATAGCCGTACTGTTGTCGGGTGGTGTGGACAGTTCCGTCGTACTGCATGAGTTGGCGAGTAATGGTATGCGCCCAGACTGTTTCTATATAAAAATCGGACCAGAGGAGACAGAGGAGTGGGACTGTTCCTCTGAGGAGGATATGGAGATGGCCACTTCTGTCGCAGCCCGCTATGGATGTCGGTTGGAGGTGGTTGACTGTCATCGTGAGTACTGGGATAAGGTGACCACATATACCATGGAAAAGGTAAAGGCCGGTTTTACGCCAAACCCTGATGTGATGTGTAACAGACTGATAAAATTTGGCGCCTTTGATGAGAAGGCCGGTCATGACTATGACCTTATTGCCACCGGTCACTATGCACAGACAGAGATTATAGACGGTGTGAAATGGCTCACTACCAGCCCCGACCCGGTTAAGGACCAGACAGACTTCCTGGCTCAGATATACGACTGGCAACTGAGAAAGGCTCTCTTTCCCATTGGTCATTATATGAAAGATGAGGTGCGTCAGATAGCAGAGCGCGAGCACTTGATTAATGCACGCCGTAAAGACTCGCAAGGCATCTGTTTCCTTGGCAAAATTAACTATAATGATTACCTTCGCCGGTATTTAGGCGAGAATCCCGGTGACGTGATAGAACTTGAGACGGGTAAGCTGATAGGTCGTCATAAGGGTTTGTGGTTTCATACCATTGGCCAGCGTCATGGTCTCGGTTTCGGTGGCGGTCCTTGGTTTGTTATCCGTAAGGATTTGAAACAGAATATCTTATATGTCAGCAAGGGCTATGACCCGCGTCAGGCATATAGTGATGTGTTTGGGATAAGGGATTTCCATTTCCTTAGTCCTGAGGCAGGCACTCAATTACCAGACAAGGTGACATTTAAGATACGTCACACCCCCGACTGGCATGAGGCAAAAGTAGAACTTTCGGCAGAGGGGTATATCATTCATTCCAGCAAGCCGTTACATGGCGTCGCGCCCGGTCAGTTCTGTGTTGTGTATGATGATGAGCATCACAGGTGCTACGGTAGTGCAGAGATATCCGCCACAGTAGAACAATAAGGACTGTTGTGTTGGAAAAGAGGAGTGGAAATCTCAAATAATCTAAAAAGGAGAGTCATTTTTTTGTGTTGTCTATCATTTAGATTAACTTTGCACTTCATATTAAGCAGATAAACAATTATATTATCATGATACTTTTTTTTAAGACCAAGCAGAATAGTATTATTGCCACTCAGGCAGAGTTTCAACTTCCCAATGATGACATCAGCAAACTGTGTTGGCTCTATGACGAAGCGACACTTGTGGATGGTGATCATTTAGATGGTTTTTTCGTGGGACCGCGACGTGAGATGATTACTCCATGGAGTACAAATGCCGTTGAGATAACACAAAACATGAACATCAGTGGCATACAGCGTATAGAGGAGTTCTTCCCCGTCAGTAGCCGTGAGGCTGACCACGACCCAATGCTTCAGCGTATGTATGACGGCATCGGTCAGGATGTGTTTACCGTAAATATCACTCCACAGCCCATACAGAGCGTTGAAAACCTGGAGGAGTACAATGAGCAGGAGGGTCTTGCACTGTCACCAGAAGAGATAGAGTATCTGCATAATATAGAAAGTCAATTGGGGCGTCCTCTCACAGACTCAGAGATTTTCGGTTTTGCACAGATCAACTCTGAACACTGTCGCCATAAGATTTTCGGTGGTACATTTATCATTGACGGTAAGGAGCAGGAGTCCAGTCTCTTTGCAATGATAAAACGCACAACCCAGGAAAACCCCAATAAGATACTGTCAGCATATAAGGACAATGTGGCGTTTGCTCAAGGTCCTGTGATAGAGCAGTTTGCTCCGGCAGACCAGACAACGTCAGACTATTTCCAGGTAAAAGACATCGAGAGTGTTATATCGCTGAAAGCCGAGACACATAACTTCCCCACCACAGTGGAGCCTTTTAATGGCGCCGCGACGGGTACGGGTGGTGAGATACGTGACCGTATGGGCGGTGGCACCGGTTCATGGCCAATCGCCGGTACGGCGGTATATATGACAGCTTACCCGCGTCCTGACGGTGAGCGTCCGTGGGAGGGTTCCCTGCCAGTGAGACCGTGGCTTTACCAGACTCCAGAGCAGATTCTTATAAAAGCCTCCAATGGAGCCTCAGACTTTGGTAACAAGTTTGGCCAGCCACTGATATGTGGTTCGGTACTCACCTTTGAGCATCAGGAGAATAATGAGAAATATGCCTACGACAAGGTGATAATGCTTGCCGGCGGTGTGGGCTATGGCACTCGTCGTGACTGTCTTAAGAAAGAGCCTCAGAAAGGTAATAAAGTGGTTGTCGTAGGTGGTGACAACTACCGGATAGGACTTGGTGGCGGTAGCGTGTCATCGGTAGATACCGGCCGCTACTCTAATGGCATAGAGCTAAATGCAGTACAGCGTGCCAATCCCGAGATGCAGAAGAGGGCATATAATCTGGTGAGGGCTTTAGTGGAAGGCGATGACAATCCCGTTGTCAGCATCCATGACCATGGCTCTGCCGGTCATCTGAATTGCCTGTCAGAGCTTGTTGAAGAATGTGGCGGACAGATAGACATGACAAAACTGCCGATAGGTGACAAGACATTGTCAGCGAAAGAGATAATAGCCAATGAAAGTCAAGAGCGTATGGGACTGCTTATTGACGAGAAACACATAGAGCAGGTAAGGAAGATAGCCGAGCGTGAGAGGGCTCCACTGTATGTGGTTGGAGAGACCACAGGTGATGCCCATTTCTCTTTTGTACAGGGTGATGGTGTCAAGCCTTTTGACCTCGATGTGGCTCAGATGTTTGGTCACTCCCCCAAGACCGTTATGCGTGATGTCACGGTTGAGCGTCTTTACAGTGGCGCTGAATATGATGAATCGCAGATAATAGATTATCTGCGTAATGTCCTTCAGCTTGAGGCTGTGGCATGTAAGGATTGGCTCACCAATAAAGTGGACCGGTCGGTGACGGGTAAGATAGCACGTCAGCAGTGTCAGGGAGAGCTGCAGTTGCCGCTTAGCGACTGTGGTGTGGTTGCTCTCGACTATCGTGGCCGTAAGGGTATAGCCACTGCTTTGGGCCACGCTCCGCAAGTGGGTCTGGCATCTCCTGAAGCAGGCAGCGTTTTATCTGTGGCAGAGGCGCTTACCAATATCGTATGGGCTCCGATGGCTGATGGTCTTGAGAGTGTCAGCCTGTCTGCCAACTGGATGTGGCCATGCCGCTCACAGAAAGGTGAGGATGCGAGATTGTACAGCGCCGTAAGGGCTCTGAGCGATTTTTGCTGTCAGCTGCATATTAATGTTCCTACAGGTAAGGATTCTTTGTCTCTGTCGCAGCAATATCCTGGCGGTGAGAAGATAATTTCTCCAGGTACGGTGATTGTTACCAGTGGCGGTGAAGTAGATGATATCCGGAAGGTCGTTTCTCCCGTTCTCGTTAATGACAAGAACGCCTCTATATATCATATCGACTTCTCATTTGACGAGCAGCGTCTGGGTGGCTCAGCGTTCTATCAGTCGTTGGGTAAGGTCGGCTCGGATGTCCCAACCGTAACCAATGCTGAGTATTTTGCTGATTGCTTTGAGGCTATTCAAGAGCTTATCAGACGTGGTTGGATTATGGCTGGTCATGACATCTCTGCCGGAGGTATGATAACGACTTTGCTTGAGATGTGTTTTGCCAATACCAATGGTGGTATGCACATCAACCTGCACGACATTGCCGATGACGATCTTGTCAAGGTTCTGTTTGCGGAAAATCCTGGTGTTATCATAGAGGTGAGTGATGAGCATAAGTATGAGCTGAGAGAGTTCTTTGAGGAACGTGGTGTCAGTTATGCTAAGATAGGCTATCCCGTTGAAGATAAGCGTACTATAGATATTGTGAAGGGAGAGAGGGCCGTCAGTGTCGATATTGATGAGATGAGAGACGCATGGTATCATACCTCCTATCTCCTTGACCGTCGTCAGAGCAAAAACGGCATGGCTGAGCAGCGCCTTGACAATTACAAGAACCAGCCCGTTGAGATGAAGTTCCCAAAGGCTTTCACAGGCAAGATGAGTCAGTATGGCATTAGTGCCGACAGACGCACGAAGAGCGGCGTGAGGGCAGCCATAATACGTGAGAAGGGTACCAACGGAGAGCGTGAGATGGCATATTGTCTTTATTTAGCCGGTTTTGATGTCAAGGATGTCACGATGACTGATCTAATAAGCGGTCGTGAGACCCTTGATGATATTAATATGATTGTCTTCTGTGGTGGTTTCTCCAATTCTGATGTTTTGGGATCTGCCAAGGGATGGGCTGGTGCTTTCCTCTATAACCCCAAGGCAAAAGAAGCTCTTGACCGTTTCTATGCGCGTAAGGATACCCTGTCACTTGGTATCTGTAACGGTTGCCAGCTGATGGTTGAGTTAAATCTTATCAATCCAGAGCATCCGAAGCGTAGCCGCATGTTGCATAATGTGTCTCATAAGTTTGAGAGCGGTTTCCTCAGTTTGAGCATACCTCATAACAACAGTGTTATGCTTGGTAGTCTAAGTAATAGCAAACTTGGTCTGTGGGTTGCTCATGGAGAGGGACGTTTCTCATTGCCTATGGGTGAGCAGGCTTATAATGTTGTAGCCAAATACAACTATTCCGGTTATCCCGCCAATCCCAACGGCTCAGACTTCGACGTTGCGGGCATCTGCTCAGCCGATGGACGTCATTTGGCAATGATGCCTCATTTGGAGCGTGCTGTATTCCCCTGGCAGAACGGTTGCTATCCTCTTTCCCGTCGTATGGACGAGGTGACACCTTGGATAGAGGCCTTTGTGAATGCGAGAAAGTGGATAGAGAATTATAATGGCTAATTTTTATTGGGATAGTTTCCGGACGTTCTTTAAGATAGGTGCGTTTACCCTTGGTGGCGGGTATGCTATGATACCAATCATTAAGGCAGACGTTGTAGATCGTCACAAATGGGTTGACGAGAAGGAGTTTCTCGACCTCATTGCCGTGGCTCAAAGCTGTCCCGGTGTCTTTGCCATCAATATCAGCACGTTCATAGGATATAAACTGAGAGGGGTGAGAGGTGCTTTGTCATGTAGTCTTGGCACCGCTCTTCCCTCATTTATCATCATCCTTCTTATAGCCGTCTTTTTCCATCATTTTCAGGATAACAAGGTTGTGGCTGCCATGTTTCGTGGCATACGTCCAGCCGTTGTGGCTCTTATTGCTGTACCCACCTTCAATTTGGCAAAGAACGCCAAGATAAATAAATATACAGTCTGGATACCTGTTATCAGCGCCCTTCTTATATGGTTGTTGCATGTAAATCCGATATATATTATTATCGCTGCCGGTGTCTGCGGATGGCTATATGGCTATTTCATGAGGAAAAAACATTAAAATAACTAAATTTCCTTTGTCATATAATGTTTTTTGAGTAACTTTGTTGATTGATATGAACAATAAGCAAAGATGAATAATAAACGATATATTTTAGCTATTTTTTGTGCCGTTTTGGCACTCGTTTCCCATGCTCAGAAAATCACCATTGGCTCTTGCACCACCAAGGATGGCGGACAGTACAGTGGCGAGATGCTAAAGGGTAAAGCCCATGGTAAAGGTAAGGCTGTTTACCGTAACGGTGACTCATACGAAGGTGAATATGTTAAGGGCAAACGTGAGGGACAAGGTGTGTACACCTTCTCTGACGGAGAAAAATACGATGGTCAGTGGTTTCAGGATCAGCAGCACGGCATGGGTACCTTCTATTTTATGAACAACAACCGTTATCAAGGTTTGTGGTATCGTGATTATCAGGAGGGTAGGGGTACCATGTATTACTACAACGGTGATAAGTATGAGGGCGACTGGGTACAGGATAAGCGTACTGGTCAGGGGCGTTATACTTTCGCTGGCGGAGCCTTCTATGAGGGTCAGTGGAAGGATGACAAGAAAAACGGTCACGGTCACTTTGACTGGGGCGATGGCTCTTCCTACGATGGCATGTGGGCAAACAACATGCGTAACGGTCAAGGCACTTATAAATTCTCTGACGGTGACGAGTATATAGGTAACTGGCTTGATGACCTGCAGCATGGCAGGGGTATATACCGATTCCATAACGGTGACATCTACGAGGGTGATTACTTGCGTGGCGAGCGAACCGGTACGGGTATATTCAGCTATAAGAACGGTGACCGTTATACCGGCCATTTCGACCGGGGTGACAAGTCTGGTCAGGGTGTCATGGTGTGGAAGAACGGTGACCAATATAATGGTATGTGGAAGGATGACAAACAGAACGGTCATGGCAAGCTGAGAAAGAAAAACGGAGACATCTTTGAGGGAAATTTCAAAAACGGCATCGTTGACGGACTCGTTATTATCCACTATGCCAACGGTAATAAATTCCGTGGTACATATCGCAACGGGAAACGCCATGGCCAGGCTATTGAGGAGGCAAAGGACGGTACCCGTTTTGAGGGGAATTACGTCAATGATCAGCGCGAAGGCAACTTTGTGGAGCGTAATCGTAATGGTCAGGTAATAACCAAAGGCCGCTATGAGCGGGGCAGGAGGATAGTGGAATAAATTATAACGGGAACTTTAACGGGAACTGGAACGGGAACTAATAGAATTATAAACTTAATATAAATATTATGATAGTAGACACATTAGACAATTTGAAGAATTATGTCGGCTGCAACAAGTATTTTGCTGACATCGTGAAGTTTATTGAAGAGAACGACCTCGCTTCGCTTGAAGAGGGTAAGCACTTTATCCATGAAAAAGCACTCTTTGTGAATATCCAGACGGCAAAGGGAAAGACTAAAGAAGAGGCAACCTTTGAGACGCACCGTCGTATGCTGGATATCCAGATACCACTTGATGCTCCTGAGACATACGGTTATATACCTCTCAAGGATATGCCGGAGCAGGAGTATAACGCAGAGAAGGATGTTACAAAATATCCCGGTGTGGAGGCTCAGAGCTATGTTACATGTTATCCAGGTATGTTTGCCATATTCTTCCCGCAAGATGGTCATCAGCCTTGCATCTCAGATGCTCCACAGATAAAGAAAGCTATTTTCAAAGCAGAAGTTTAGGGAATTGAGAATTGAGAATTGAAAATTGAAAATTGGAAAATATGGCTGAGACAAAAAAGAAAGTAACGGCAAAGAAGGCTGCCGCAAAGAAAGCACCGGCAAAAAAAGTGGTAAGAAAACCCGCTGCTCCACAACATATTGGGCTGGTTCGTGATGATGGCTATCTGGCTCCATATGAGGATGCTATACGTGGTCGTCACGACCATGCGATGTGGAAGTTAGGTCAGTTGACCAGAAATGGAAAGACATCTATATCCGACTTTGCCTCTGGACACCTCTATTATGGTTTGCACCGGACTGGCAGAGGTGGCTGGGTATTCCGTGAGTGGGCGCCTAATGCCACAGATATTTATCTTGTCGGTGACTTCAACGACTGGAAAGAGGATGAGGCATATCGTGCCAAGAGAGTAGAGGGTACTGGTAACTGGGAGCTGAAGTTGCCAAAGAAAGCAATGAAACACGGTGACCTCTACAAGATGCATGTGAAATGGAATGGTGGTGAGGGTGAGCGCATTCCGGCATGGACACGCCGGGTTGTGCAAGACGATCAGACCAAAATATTCTCCGCACAGGTGTGGGCACCTGAGGAGGAGTATGTGTGGAAGAAAAATAACTTTAAACCCAAGACTAATCCATTACTTATCTATGAGTGCCATGTGGGTATGTCGCAAGATGCCGAGAAGGTTGGTACATACACGGAATTCCGTGACAATGTGTTGCCCAGGGTAATTGCCGATGGTTATAACTGTATTCAGATAATGGCTATCCAGGAGCATCCTTATTATGGCTCTTTCGGATACCATGTAAGTTCCTTCTTCGCTCCGTCAAGCCGTTTCGGTACACCGGAGGAGTTGAAGTCGCTTATTGATACAGCCCATAAAAACGGCATTGCTGTTATCATGGATATCGTACATAGTCATGCGGTGAAAAATGAGGTAGAGGGTCTTGGCAACCTTGCCGGTGATCCCAACCAGTTCTTCTATGAGGGTGGCAGACATGAGCATCCGGCATGGGATAGCCTCTGCTTTGATTATGGTAAAGATGAGGTGATCCATTTCCTGCTCTCCAATTGTAAGTACTGGCTTGAGGAGTTCCGTTTTGACGGTTTCCGTTTTGACGGTGTCACCTCAATGCTTTATTACAGCCATGGCCTTGGTGAGGCATTCACCAATTATGGAGACTACTTCAACGGCCATCAGGATGACAATGCTATCTGCTATCTGACCTTGGCAAATATACTTATACATGAGGTTAATCCTAATGCTATAACTATAGCAGAGGAGGTTAGCGGTATGCCAGGTTTGGCGGCAAAGGTTCCGGATGGCGGTTATGGTTTCGACTACCGTATGGCAATGAATATCCCTGACTACTGGATCAAGACAATAAAGGAACAGGCAGATGAGAACTGGAAGCCGAGCAGCATTTTCTGGGAGGTGAAAAACCGTCGTCCTGACGAGAAAACAATATCTTATTGCGAGAGCCACGACCAGGCCCTTGTAGGTGATAAGACTATTATTTTCCGCCTCATTGATGCTGATATGTATTGGCATTTCAAGATTGGTGATGAGAATGATATGGCTCATAGAGGTATTGCTCTGCATAAGATGATACGCCTTGTCACCGCAGCGGCTATCAATGGCGGCTATCTTAACTTCATGGGTAATGAGTTTGGTCACCCGGAGTGGATTGACTTCCCGCGTGAGGGTAACGGTTGGAGTTACAAGTATGCCCGTCGTCAGTGGAGCCTTGTTGATAACCAGGAACTTGACTATCACTATTTAGGTGACTTTGACAAAGCTATGCTGAAAACGATAAAACTACAGCGAAACTTCCAGAAAACCCCTGTGCAGGAGATATGGCATAATGACGGTGATCAGGTGCTGGCCTTCATGCGTGGTGATCTTGTATTTGTATTTAATTTCAGTCCCACACGCTCTTTCACCGACTATGGCTTCCTCGTACCGACAGGATCATATGAGGTGGTTCTTAATACCGATGCCAAGGAATTTGGCGGTAACGGTTTTGCCGATGACAGTATAACCCACTTTACCAATTACGACCCGCTATATGTAGAGGATCATAAGGAGTGGCTCAAGCTGTATATCCCGGCACGCAGTGCTGTGGTATTAAAGAAAGTATGAACATAGAATATAATGTCAAAAGGAATAGTACAAAGGCCATTAGGGTGGTTTGTACTATTCTTTTTTGCCTTTTCAGTTTCTGTTACCTGTTTTTTTTTCCAGACAGAGCTGATGATGATGGCACAGACCGTGCTGTCAGGGGGTGCTACGCATTATGTTCGTTTAAATGGAGCATTGATAATAACCGCTGTATTGTGGATTATCCAGTTAGGCGTATTTTATTTTTCAAAACTATCAAAACGCTATTATGCCGTAACTTATCTGCCGTCTTTCCTGTTGCTTACCGTGTTGACAAGTGTTGATAACAACACACCAGGCTCAGTGGGACTACGTCATTGGCTGTGGCTTACACCGTTGCTTCTGATAGCCTGTTTCTGGCTTGTCCGTCTTTTGGGTAAGATGCAGGCCTTTGAGGATGCCACCCGTGATACAGGATTGCTATCTGGTATGATGTGGGAAAATCTGATGCAAATGTCTGTGATGATGCTTATGGTGTGTCTGATAGCCAATGGCGATGACACCCTGCACCGCAGGATGAAGATGGAGACATATTATTCACGAGGCGACTATGACGGGGTACTGGATGTTATGAGCCGTACTACTCGCGCCGATGCCGCCATGACGATGTTATGTGCAGCTGCATTGTCTGAACGTCGCGAGTTACCCGACCGTCTCTTTGAGTTTCCTGTTGTTGGAGGTGGTAAGGCATTAAAACCTATAGGTAATAGCCGTAAGGTGGTAAATATCCCTGATAGTATAGTTACAGAGACTATTGACCGTAATGGTTCCGACTATCTTCTCTGTCAGTTGCTTATGGATCGTAATCTACCGGAGTTTATAGATCAGCTGACGGCTCATCACCTTATTAATGCGGAGTTGCCACGTTATTATCGTGAGGCGGTAATATTATTTAACGACCTTTACCCTGATTACAGCATTAAATACGTTGACGATGACTATATGGCTCGCTATAAAGCCTTTGGCGGTATAATGTATCAGGATATTCCAGAAAAGAAAAAGATGTTTGAAAGCCACCGTAACTTCTCCGACACTTACTGGTGGTATTACTACAGCTATTAGTTGAACCAATAGCTGTAGCAATAATGTCATAAAACTATTCAGATTTTATGATATGCAGGTCTCGTTGCGGAAATGGTATTTCTATGTTGTGTTCGTTTAGAGTGTTGTAAACGCACTCAAGCACCTTGCCGTCATCACTGTATTGTGACAGAACGGGTACCCAGACAAGGATTTTAAGTATCATGCTGCTGTCGGCAAACTCCTTCAGCACAATGCTCACTCCGCGTTTCTTGTCTATGCAGTCAAGTTTCATTATCGCATCCTCAAGTATCTTCTTACAGAAGTTGATGTCAGTGCCGTATGCCACTCCAACCTCAAGGAAGTGCAGTTCATATCCATGGTTACGTGTGAGGTTTTTGTAGTTTTTTGTAAAGAACTGGCTGTTCTGGAATGCGATAACCGAACCGTCAACAGTCTCAAGCATAGTACTTGTATAGCTTATCGAACTCACTCTTCCCCTGGTTCCGTCACAGATGATATAGTCGCCAATCTTGATACGTCCTGCCATGAGAGATATACCATAGTAAATATTCTCCAGGATATCCTTTGACGCAAATCCCACACCCGTTGACAGACCACCGGAGATAACAACTAACCATGTGTTGTTGACGTGGAGTATAGCAAGACTCATGATAAACCAAATGCCCCATATAATCACTTGCAGTACATTGATAATCATTACTCCACGGCTTTTAGCCGTTGTGGGGTCTTGTTTCTGCAGTTGTAAGCGTATTACAGCTTTTACGGTGTTGTTAATATAAGAGAATATAAACCAGAGTATAATCACCTGTGTCAGGCTAAACATACTTACCCTGAAGTTATTGGTGTCAATAAATTTGGTTGAGAAAATCTTCCATGTCAGGTCACTGAGATTGAACACATCCGCAGCCCAATAAATAGCCACCATAAATGAGAAAACGCCGCATATAGGTATTATCACGTTGAGAAGCAGCTTATAGAACCATGTCTTGGTGATAGGCAAGGTATTGATATCTTTCTTGGCGGCGTATGCTTTAATCCATCCGCCAACACATGTGATGGTAAGGATACATGTGAGCTGCATAATCCACCATATCAGCAGTTCCACACTCATAAGTGTATATCCCGTCAATGAGCAGATAAGTGACGCAATAAATACAAATAGCGATATATATGTATAGTAATAGTCACTCTTCTTAATATTCTTGTTGTGCTTCCTTATAACCCACCACTGCCACAATGTACAAAGAAAAAGAATAGGCGGGAAAATAAGATTAACTATAACATTGGGGATGAGGATAATGCGAAATGATATAACAATAAAGCCTATTACCATCAGCGGAGCGTAAACCTTGAATGAACTCTTAATGCGTTGGCCGTCAACACGTAGGAGCAGAGAAATAAGTATAACGCCCAGCAGCCATCCGTATGTCACAAGCAGGCTGCTCGCCATAATAATAAAGTTCTGTTTTGTGAAAATTTTGATGATACCCAATATTATGGCAAAAGTAACAGCTGATGTGGCGAGTATAATGCAAGTGCGCTTGGCAAAGAAGGTTTCTTTGCGTTCACCAAAGAGGCCGCGTTTAACCAATCTGGTTGCCAACAGTCTCACCACAATGATGTTGATAATGAACGCCGCCATTCCATAGATGCATATTATCGAGAAAAGCCATATTATATATCTCACATCCCATTGTGAGTTAACATTGTACAACGGCCGGTATTTCTCAAACACTGCCATCTTTGTCTGATGCCAGTGTATATTGAGCTCTTTCAGAATTTTAAAATAATTTGTTCCGTTGTTATTAAATATACCGTTCTGTATCTCATTGTACCTGGTGTTGGCATAGTCGTTGAGGTTCTTCAGACGTGCCTCTATGCGCTCATAATAATTAAGATATTCCTTCAGTGACTCGTTGTTGTCTTTCAGCATGCGACGTATGTTGACGGCAAGTGTCAGACATACGTTGCGATCTACCTTAGCCTTTTCGTCAAGTGCCATCACAGGCATTTTGCTAAGCACGTCAATAAGACTGTCGTAACGCTCTATCTCATTGTTACTTTTCTTAGCGTATGTCATGAAAGGCGCACTCTGCCGCTTAAACTCGTTATACTGCTCAATTGCCTCATGGCATGCGTATGCGAGATTGAGCACGTAGTCATTTTTCTGCGAATAGAGCATCAGTGAGTTCTGACCGCTTTTCTGCATGATGTCAATCAGTTGTTTTCGCAACTGATCGCTCATCTCCTTAGATGTCATCAACATGACCTGCTGCTCACGGTGGGCTGTTGTCAACTCATCGCGCATGATGGCTAACGTACTGCTAAGGTCTTTCTCCTTCAGCACGGCGTCAGAGGGGATCGCTATGCTAAAGAGAAGCACCAACACCGCAAAAAGTCTGAAAAAGGAATATCTCATTATTAATGTTTTTTATTATTGTTGCGATAGATACAATATATGCAATAGTAATGTTGGTTACTATTCGTAGCACTTAAAGATATTGTTCACTGTGTCACGGTTCATCTTGGGGGTGATGAGACTGACGATGACAACCACTACGAAACCACCTAACATGGCAATGGCACCACAGTTGATGGGATTGATGGGATTGCCGGCTATCATATTGATAACAGTGATACCTACACCCCATACGAAGCAAGCCCAGACAGATGCTGTTGTTACTCCACGCCAGTATAGACCAAGCATAAATGGTGCGAGGAAGGCACCAGCCAGCGCACCCCATGAAATACCCATCAACTGGGCTATGAATGTGGGTGGGTTAAGGGCGAGCATAAGTGATATTACGATGAAGAAAACAATTAATACTCTCATGATAACCACCTTGCGCCGTTCGATTTTCTCTGACACTATATCATCAATCTCACCATCAGCTACCTCTCCTGGCAATGATTTTTTGTCACGGTAAATGAGGTCAAGGGTCATTGTTGATGAAGATGTAAGAACCAGTGATGCCAATGTGGACATTGAGGCAGACAGTACTAACAAGACAACTAATGCAATGATAAAGTCAGGCAGTGTTATAAGCATGGATGGAACAATGCTGTCGTATGCCAGATTGCCATTTGGCAGGGTGGGGGGAGCGTCAAACAGCCTGCCGAAGCCTCCGAGGAAATAGCAACCGCCTGCCACGATAAGGGCAAAGACAGTTGATATTATGGTGCCGCGGCGTATGGCGTCTCCATCAGTGATGGAATAGAACTTACCCACCATCTGAGGTAGTCCCCATGTGCCAAGTGAGGTAAGTATGACCACACCAAGCAGGTTCCACGGGTCTGGACCGAAGAGTGTAGCGAACCCGCCGTTCACGCTGGGGTCTGTATCACTTGGCAGTTGTGACAGTTTTTCAACCGCTGTTGACAGACCACCTTGAGTGTTAAGCACTGCAGCAATTACAATTACGATACCAAAAATCATTATTATACCTTGAATGAAGTCGTTCATTGCCGTTGCCTTGTAACCACCTAAGATAACATATATTGCTGTAAGCAATGCCATGATGATAACGCAGTATTCGTAAGGAATGCCAAAACCCATCTCAAAGAGGGTAGATATACCTTTATACACACCAGCTGTATATGGAATGAGGAATACGAATGCGATTACCGATGCCACCACGCGTAGTCCCTGGCTGCTGAATCGTGTGCCGAAGAAGTCCGGCATAGTGCGGCTTTCGATGTGTTGGGTCATCTGCTTGGTGCGCTTACCCAACAGAAGCCAAGCCAAAAGCGAGCCGATGACAGCGTTTCCTATACCAATCCATGAACTTGACAGTCCGTATTTCCATCCGAATTGTCCTGCGTAGCCCACAAACACCACTGCGGAGAAATATGATGTGCCGTAGGCAAAGGCTGTAAGCCATGGTCCCACAGCACGTCCCCCCAGAACGAAGCCGTCAACTGATCTCGCCTGTTTGCGAGAATAAATACCCACTCCCACCATTATCAGCAGGAAGATGATAGTCAGTGAAATCTTAATAAGCATATTTTTTAGTTTTTGTTTTTTTTTCTAGGTTTTCCTAGGCATTCCTAGGTTATCCTAGGTTTTCCTAATCCTATTATTTAGGAATCCATAAATACGAAATATACCGCTGCGATGATGCAGATAAAAGCCGCTGCGTGGTTCCAGTGGAGACTCTGGTGTTGGAACATCATATTTGCCATTATCGCAAACACCATTAGGGATATACACTCTTGCACCACCTTAAGTTGAACAAGAGTAAACGGACCACCGTTGCCAACGAAGCCCATTCTGTTTGCCGGAACCTGACAGCAGTATTCAAAGAATGCTATTACCCATGAGAATATTACCACTCCTATTAAAGGCCAATGGGAGCTGATGCCTGTCTGTTGCATCTTTAAATGCCCATACCAAGCAAACGTCATGAAGATGTTGCTTAGTATGAGCAGAAAGATAGTATATACACCATTCATCTTTGTTTTCTCTATCCACGCAGTTGCTTGTCCATATTGAGGGCGGCACGCCTACCGTCGCCCATAGCGAGGATTACTGTTGCTCCTCCGCGCACGATATCACCACCTGCATACAAGTCGGAGCGACTTGACCGCATCTCATCGTTGACGGCAATGGTGTTCTTGCGACCCAACTCAAGCCCCTTGACAGATGTAGGCACAAGTGGATTGGGGCTTACGCCCACTGCCACAACCACCTGGTCGATGTCGAGCGTCACAGTCTTACCCTCGACAGGTATAGGTGAGCGTCTGCCAGATGCGTCTGGCTCACCCAACTCCATTACTTGCAGAACAGCGGCACAAACAGCACCGTTTTCGTCAGCCTTATATTCAATGGGGTTGTGCAGGGTAAGGAAGTTAATACCCTCCTCCTTTGCGTGCTTCACCTCTTCCAAACGTGCTGGCATCTCAGCCTCCGAACGGCGATAGACGAGTGTCACCTCAGCTCCAAGTCGCTTTGCTGTGCGGCAGGAGTCCATGGCGGTGTTTCCGCCACCCACTACCAGCACCTTCTTGCCAAGGTTGATAGGTGTGTCTGTTGTCGGATTGGCAGCGTCCATCAGGTTAACACGTGTGAGATACTCATTAGATGACATCACATTGATGGCGTTCTCACCAGGAATATTCATGAAATTTGGCAGACCGGCGCCAGAGGCGACGAAGATACCTTTGAATCCCTGAGCCTCAAGGTCTTCCACGCTTATGGTCTTACCCACAATGACATCTGTCTGGAAATGTACGCCCATCTTGCGCAGGTTGTCTATTTCCACATCTACGATGGCGTTAGGCAGTCGGAATTCCGGGATACCATATTTCAGCACACCGCCAAGCTCATGCAGTGCCTCAAAGACATAGACATCATAGCCCATTTTCGCCATGTCACCGGCATAGCTCAGTCCTGCGGGTCCTGAACCAACAACGGCAATCTTTATTCCGTTGGCAGGCTCTAACTCTGGCAGGCTG
>JAGDAU010000087.1 GCA_017959365.1 Prevotella sp. | reverse complement strand
TGATTTTCAACCACTGCGGCGACTATAACCCCTGGTTAGCTGACATGCCATCACACGACTGGTTCAACCAACCCGACTATAAGAACAACTACCTGCAGACAAGCTATAAGCTGACACCCGTCATGGACCCATACGCCTCTGACGTTGACAAAAGGGAGACTGTGGAGGGATGGTTTGTGCCATCCATGCCCGACCTGAACCAGCGCAACACACACGTTATGACCTACCTCATCCAGAACAGCATCTGGTGGATTGAGACGGTAGGCATTGACGGTATTCGTATGGACACATATCCATACGCCGACCGCGACGCCATGGCTCTGTGGATGAAACGCCTTGATATGGAATACCCCAATTTCAACACCGTGGGAGAGACATGGGTCACAGAGCCGGCATATACGGCAGCATGGCAGAAGGACAGTAAGCTGTCTGACAAAAACAGTTATCTGAAGACCGTCATGGATTTCAGTTTCTATGAAAAACTGTCATTGGCTAAGAAAGAGGAGACCGACAACTTCTGGAAAGGACTTAACAGGATATACAACAGCATTTTGTATGACTACCTATATACCGACCCGGACCATGTGATGGCATTCATCGACAACCACGACACCGACCGGTTCCTCGAGAATGGCAAAGACAGCGTAGCACTAAAGCAAGCTCTCGCCATGCTGCTCACAATACGCCGCATACCGCAGCTCTATTATGGTACAGAAATACTGATGAACGGAACAAAAGAGGTAACCGACGGTAATGTCAGGAAAGACTTCCCGGGAGGATTCCCAGGCGACACTCGAAATGCGTTCACCGAGCAAGGACGCACCAAGGCTGAGAACGACATGTTCACATGGCTATCACGACTGCTCCACTGGCGCCAAGGCAACGAGGTTATCATCAGTGGATCGCAGAAGCAGTTCATACCATGGAAGGGAGTATATGTGATCGCACGTCAGAAAGACGATCGTACCGTGCTGACAATACTCAACGGTACCAAGTCCAACGCACACCTTGAGGTGGCACGCTACGCCGAGGTGATAGGCAATAACACCACAGCCACCGACGTGACAACAGGACGCACCATCGACCTTACCAAAGACATACCACTACGCTCACGCCAGACAATGATTCTGGAATATTAGAATATCGGAACATCGAAATATCGGAATACCGAAAATAGGACTCCGAGCTTTGCTCGCCTGAGTACCTATAAAAAGTAAATAATCACGAAGAAATTGTAAATAGTAAATAGTAAATCACATTCACTCTAAACTCTAAACAATGAATATCAAGACAACAGCCTTGGCAATAATGACAAGTATGATTACAATCAACGCGACAGCTCAGAGCAACGCGCCGCAGCTCAGGGCAGACAATATCGATGAAGTGATGGCGGCGATGACAATACAGGAGAAAGCGCAGCTTTTAGTGGGCGGAGGCAATGAAGGATTTGTGGGCAGCGGAGCAATGTTTGGCAACCAGAAATCCTTAGTGCCTGGAGCCGCCGGCATAACAGTAGCTATTCCACGATTAGGCATTCCCGCCACGGTGCTTACCGACGGACCGGCAGGAGTACGCATAGACCCCCGACGTGATGGAGACCCCAACACCTATTATGCCACCGGATTCCCCGTAGGCACCTGTCTCGCATGCACATGGAACACCGACCTTGTGCGTAAGGTGGGTGAGGCCATCGGCAATGAGACATTGGAGTATGGCTGCGATGTCATTCTCGGACCGGGCATGAACATACACCGCAGCCCGCTCTGCGGACGTAACTTTGAGTATTACAGCGAAGACCCCGTAGTGACAGGACGCATAGCCATTGCCGCAACACAAGGCATACAGAGCCAGGGGGTGGGTGTCAGCGCCAAGCACTTTGCCGTCAACTCACAGGAGAACTGCCGCACCAAGGTGGATGAGAGAGTCAGCCAGCGTGCCCTGCGGGAAATATACCTGCGTGGATTTGAGATGGTGGTAAGAGAGGCAGACCCCTGGACCGTGATGGCATCTTACAACAGCGTCAATGGTAAGTTCTCGATGCACAACCACGACATGCTGACCACCATACTACGCGATGAGTGGGGATTTAAGGGTATTGTGGTGTCCGACTGGATTGGCAAGCGCAAACCCATAACAACCATTTCAGAGGTAGAGGCTGGCAACGACATCATGATGCCAGGTTTCCCGGAACAGGCTCAGGACATAGTGGATGGTGTGAATAACGGTACGTTAGACATCAAGCTTGTTGACCGTAACGTAAGACGGGTGCTGGAGTATATCGTCAAGACACCAAACTTCAAGAAACACAACGCCTCAAAGCCCGACCTTGAGGCTCACGCACAGGTGACACGGCAAAGCAGCACAGAAGGAATGGTGCTCCTCAAGACCGCTATGTTTACAGGAGCCGACGGACAGACATCACCCACACTGCCATTCCGTAACCTTAAGACCGTGGCGCTCTTCGGTGTCAACAGTTACGACTTCATGTCAGGCGGTCTGGGCTCTGGATGCGTCAATGTACCATACGTCGTTGACATGGTGACCGGACTGAAGAATGTAGGAGTAAGCACTACCCCACTGCTCACCGACATATACCAGAAATACGTACAGTATGCAAAGGCTAAACTCAAGGCAGACAGAATTCCGGGCATGTGGTTCTTAGATATGGGACAGCCCAAGCTGGAAGAGATAGAGATAACGGAGTATTGCGTAGCTCACGAGATAGGTGATGCCGACGCTGCTATCATCACCATTGGCAGACAGGCAGGCGAAGGCATTGACAGGCAAATAGACGGTGAGTTTAACCTCAGCCGCACTGAGCAGGACATGATTTTCCGTGTGAGCGACGCCTTCCACGCCCAGAACAAACCCGTGATAGTAATCATCAACTCCGGCAGCGTGATAGAGACAGCCAGCTGGCGCGACCGTGCCGACGCTATCCTCTGTGCATGGCAGCCCGGTGAGGAGGGAGGCAACAGTGTTGCCGACGTGCTCACAGGTAAGGCAAACCCATCTGGTAAGCTCACAATGACATGGCCCATAGCAGCCACCGACCATCCCTCTACAAAGAACTTCACACGCGACTACGACCTCTATACCTACCGTCTGCTAAGAGAACACGCTGACGGCATACCAGGCGATGACTTCACCAATCATGAGGAAGACATCTACGTAGGCTACCGCTATTTCGACACCTTCGGTAAAGAGGTGGCTTACCCCTTCGGCTACGGACTGTCGTACACCACCTTTGAGTATGGCAAACCAACCGTAAAGCAGAATGGTGAGACGATAACCGTATCCCTTACCGTTAAGAACACAGGTAGCGTAAGCGGAAAAGAGGTTGTACAGGTGTATGTAGCAGCTCCGGAGGGTGCAGTGGAAAAACCCGCCAAGGAACTGAAGGGCTTCGCCAAGACACATGAGCTGAAACCCGGCGAGAGTGAGACACTGCAGATCAGCATGCAACGCCGCGACCTCGCCTCATTCAACGAAGCACAGAGCGCATGGGTCGTTGACGAGGGCGTCTATACCTTTATGACCGGAGCCAACATTGCCGACATCCGTGGCACCGCCACGCTGAAGATAGCAGGCATGACAGAAAAGGTGAACGACGTTATGAAGCCACTGGTGGAACTGAAATGTAAACGCCAGCACTCCGCCAATAATGAAAACTGATTTATAAACGGCGATTTGAAAACGGCGGTACTCCGCCGTAATATAACAGAGGATCAAAATACATGACACGTAATTATATTTTATTCCTTTTTGCTCTCGTCGCTTCCGCCGTGACGGCAAAAACCGGCACATGGCACAGTACCGCGACAGGCACATCAATAGCATATACAACATCAGCGGCGGCAGGCACTGCCGCCACTGATGCTGATGGTAAGCCAATGACCATAGTATATCTTGAGAACCTGAATGTCACAAAAATAGGACAAAACACCAATGCCGAGGATGTGGCATGGCTGCGCAGTCAGGGGTATCAGGTGATAGAACTGGACTACGGGAAAAACAGGAATGCCGTATCACCCATCATCAATAGCGACATCATATCCATCAACAGCAGCCTGCAAAACGGACAATTCTGCGGCTGCACATGCTCGCCAAGCAGGTCGTACATACTCATGGAGGGATATCGCATAAACAGGGACATCCCATACTATCAGGATGACCCAAAAGTGTACAACTATCCTGATGTATATAAAAACAGCGAGGGCGACTGGCTCTACCTGGACCTGGTCTATCCCGCCAATCCATCAACGGCGGTGCCCGTGCTCGTCACGTTCTCTTACAGCAACAGCTATGCCACCAACATCAATGGTAGCCTGACAGATGCCAACAAACATAAGCGTATGTTTCTGCCATACTACTGGGGAGCCTTCAAAGACAGCTTCGTGGAGGGTGCGGCAGCAGCAGGATTCGCCTGGGCTGTATGTGACCATCCCAAATACTGCGAATGGGGACAGGGGCGCTACACCGGCGGGGCAAACAAGAGCCTCGGAGCAATTGAGGTGAACCCAGATGCAGCACGTAAGGTGAGGTCTGCCATACGCACCGTGAGAGGTGTGGGAAAAGAGCTGGGACTTAACGGCGATGTGGCGGTGACGGGATTCTCACGCGGATCAACAGCCGCAGCCCTCGCTGTGGGGGATGGGGATTTAGATGCTTATGACGATGCCACACGCGGACGTTTTCCGGAGGAAGACTGTCATGTGCAATGCGCTGTGCTGGGATCAGGGATGTTCGACTATGAGCATTCGCTCTCATCATCCAGCGAATATACCCGTATGAAGGCTTACGTAAAAGCCGTGTCTGAAGCAACATGGGAGATGCAGGGTGCACTCGCGACCATTAAAAGCAGCAACTCAGCCCCCACGCTGTTTTTCTATAACACCGATGACTTCTATAAAGATGACAACAAAGACCCCAAAGGGCTGTATGCCACTCAGGCAGCCCTGATGAAAGCCAAACTCGATGCCGTAGGCACACCGACGGAAGTTCTTGAGGGCTATAGCAGCGGACATGCTGTTCCTCAGACCATCACAGCCCTGACAACCATGTATGCCTTCCTGTTCAAGCATGTCAACACAACCTTAGACACCGGAATATCAACACTAAAAGCATCAACGGTAAAATCACACGATGACGCCACCTACAACATCGCAGGCTGTAGGGTGGACACCGACTATAAAGGACTTGTCATCACATCCCAAGGTGTAAGACTACGCCGCTGATTTATTAGCATACCAAACAGCAGACATCCATCCGTCCATATATTGCAATTTTGTTGAACCCACTGTTTTTTATCCTTTTAATATTTTAATCTTTTAATATTTTATTGTACTTTTGCAGCCGAAAACAGATATACAATGCTTGAAGTAAGAAATTTGCATGCCACCATTGCTGGCAAAGAGATATTGAAAGGCGTGAACCTCACCATTAGAGATGGTGAGACTCATGCTATCATGGGACCTAACGGATCTGGTAAGTCAACACTGTCGGCTGTACTCGTAGGAAACCCACAGTATGAGGTTACAGAGGGAGAGGTGTGGTTCAACGGCAACAACCTGCTTGAGATGAAACCAGAGGACAGAGCACACGAGGGGCTGTTCCTGTCGTTTCAATATCCGGTGGAGATACCGGGAGTGCTGATGACACAGTTTATGAAGGCTGCCATCAATGAGAAACGCAAATACCAGGGACTCGAACCCCTCAACGCCTCTGAGTTCATGAAACTCATGCGTGAGAAACGTAAGATTGTGGAGCTCGATTCCAAACTGTCATCACGATCCGTCAACGAGGGGTTCAGTGGCGGTGAGAAGAAACGCAACGAGATATTCCAGATGGCTATGCTGGAGCCCAAACTGTCGATACTCGACGAGACAGACTCCGGTCTTGATGTTGACGCCATGCGCATAGTGGCGGAGGGAGTCAATAAGATGCGCACACCGGAGACATCCACCATCGTCATCACCCACTATGAGCGACTGCTCGACATGATACGCCCCAATGTGGTGCATGTGCTGTATCAGGGTCGCATCGTTAAGACCGCCGGACCGGAGTTGGCGAAAGAGATTGAGACACGCGGATATGACTGGATAAAAGCAGAGACAAATGAATAGTGAGGCTCAATACATAGACTTATACCAACAGGCGCGCAATATCATCTTCAGCCACTCGCCAGAGGCTCTCAACAGCCTCCGCGACAAGGCGTTTGAGGATTTCAGGAGACTCGGTTTCCCATCCAGGAAAGTAGAGGAATACCGATATACCGACATGGAAGCCCTCTTTGAGCCCGACTATGGCATCAACCTCAACCGCATCGACATACCCGTCAACCCATACGACGTGTTCCGTTGCGATGTACCGAACCTCAGCACGTCACTCTATTTCGTTGTCAACGATGCCTTCTACGACAAGGCACTGCCCAAGGCGTCGCTGCCGGAGGGCGTCACGGTATGCTCGCTGAGCAGGATTGCCGAAGAGCAGCCAGAGATACTGAAGAGATACTACGGTCAGCTCGCCGACACAGGCGCCGACGCCGTCACCGCCCTAAATACCATGCTCTCACAAGACGGCCTCTTCGTACACGTGGGACGTAACATCAAGGTAGAGCGCACCATACAGGTTATCAACATCCTGAAGACCCCGCAGTGGCTGCCGGGTAAGGAGCATGGCGATGATGAGGAGTGGAACAAGGCGCTGATGGCAAACCGCCGCGTGCTGATCGTCATGGAAGAAGGTGCGGAGGCACATTTCCTCTTCTGCGACCATGCCGCCGACGACCGTCATTTCCTCACCACACAGGTGACGGAGGCGTTTGTGGGCGAGAGGGCAACACTCGAGCTCAACTGCCTTGAGGAGACACACTCCAAGAACGCCCGCGTCAGCAATGTATATATCCGTCAGGAGGCTGACAGCAACGTCAGCCACAACGTCATAACCCTACACAACGGCATCACCCGCAACCCCCTTATCCTCACCCTTGAGGGTAAGGGAGCGCAGTGCTCCTGCAACGGCTGCGTGATAGCCGACAAGGCGCAGCATGTGGACAACAACACCCTTATCGACCACCGCGCCACCCACTGCACCAGCAGCGAGCTCTACAAGTACGTCCTCGACGAGAATGCCACAGGAGCCTTCGCCGGTAAGGTCTTGGTACGTCCGGAAGCCCAGAAGACCGTGTCGGAGGAGCGCAACCAGAACCTCCTCATCACCCGTGAGGCAAGGATGTACACCCAGCCCGTACTTGAGATCTACGCCGACGATGTGAAATGCTCCCACGGCTCCACTGTGGGTCAGCTCAACGACGAGGCCCTCTTCTACATGCGTCAGCGTGGCATCAGCCTCAAGGAAGCCCGTCTGCTCCTTGAGTTCGCCTTCGTCAATGAGGTGATAGACAAGATCCACTTAGAACCCCTCCGCAACCGCCTCCACTACCTTGTCGAGAAACGCTTCCGTGGCGAGCTCAACAAATGCAAAGGCTGCATGCTGTGCAAATAAAAAAGCTGTAACTTTTTCATTTGGGGTAAAGTATTGAAAGCTAAGTGTTGATAGAGCCTTATATTAGCCATCTGACAACTTCTCTAACATCAAAGTATATCTACCATGACAAAACAAAACATATTTGAGGGCATTGGCAGCCGCTCAGACTTCAACCGAATCATTTATAGTTTTATTAAAAGGCGCTGTTGGTTTACTCTGACAGACATTATGGCGACCCATATAGGATGCGAGACAGAGGAATTAAAAATGTCTGTTTCAAAATATAAAGATTATGGCGAGTTGAAAAAGGCAGTCTGTGATATCCGTCAGGCTATACATGAAATTGAGGGTAAAAACTCCATAGAAGAAGACGGTAATAACAGAAACAAACGGTTTCGGTATGTTGGCAAAAGCGATGCCCCTTTAGACGACATGCTCAACGCCAAGGTTATCAAAGACCTGAGAAAATACTGGCAATTCTGCCAGGACTCCGCGGGCCTGATGCCTCAGTCATGGTTAGACTATTTCTTTGAGGGCTGTCAAGACCTGCTCGACATAAACAGGAAGAAGAAGGGTGGGCACCAGATAATCAGTTCAAGTATCGACAGAATACTACGTA
>JAGDAU010000086.1 GCA_017959365.1 Prevotella sp. | reverse complement strand
ATAAAACACAAAACACAAAACATTTTCCCAACTTATCTTCCGCCGCCACCGCCACCGCCGGAGCTGCCGCCACCGCCGCCAATCGACGAGAAGCTGGAAAAGCCTGATGCCGCCACAGACCGCTCTGCCGCACGTTGCACGGCGCTTGAGGCACAGGTATATATGGTGTCACTGAACATATAGACGATATCTCCCTCTTGTGCCACCTCAAGACTCTGTGCCAATGGCGACATCTGAATATACTCCGGACAGATCTTTGCCATCTCACTCTTTACCTGGTCTGTCAGGCCGAAGAACTCTGCATATACCATATATTCATCCCAAAGCCCCACCTCCATCATCGAACGCTCATTGAGCAGTGAGAAGTCCTTAAGGAATGCCTTCAGTGCGAACAGGTCTGCGGCATTGCGTTTAATATATTCTTTGTCATACTTCGTTTCCAGCAAATCCGTGAAGTTCTTGATTTCTGTGACATGGCTTTTCACCTTACACCACTTCTCAAACTCATCGGGCTGAAGTATCAGATCTTTGCCGGATGCTAATGTCAGCAGTTTCAGAGCATGTTTACACAGGAGGTCGTCACCCTTGCTGCCCTCGCCTATCTTGTCAATGGGGTTAACGATCTTCAGCATGTCGTGTAACTCCCCCTTGTATTTATCTCTTATTATCGCCACATCACCATGAGCCATGAGGCGTAGCAACAGCGCACCGATTATACGCTCGTTGCTCATGCCACTGACGTAGCTCAGGTCATCCACGACCATCTTGTTTTGCATCAGCGTCCACTCTTTCTTTGTATCGCGGAAGTAACGTCCCTCAGCAATGCCAAGTTTCTTGCGACGTCGCCATGTGCGTAATGGTGAGAGCGACACAACCCACCAGGCTGCACATAATAACATCCAGCATAAAGACATGAGTATGGTCACTACAATGTCGGTACAGAAATACAGGATAAGACCTGCGATAATAACCAGGAGAACTCCTATAATATCCCAGAACCCCCATTCCTCGTCATCACTATCGCTCTTAAGGTAGTCACTGCCGTCTAAGGCGCGCTGTTTGCGTGCTGCCCATGACTCACTTGCCTCGCTGTCGGGACTGAACATTCCCTTGTCCATTTCCAGCATGACGATGATGCGCTTGCCGTTGCCGACATCCCCTTTCGGTGTCGCGACAATGGTATTACCGTTAAACACTATCTGTCCCTCAAAGCCGAAAGACCAGCGACGGGTATTCTGCTCAGAGAGTGCTATGCCGTCGGTTGTGGTGATGGTCACCTTGGCGTTCTCAACGGCACAGTTCATGTCAACGAAACAATGGTTGAAACCATCGCATGTGTCATATGACTTTACCAGATGTGTCAGCTCATAGCGTACCACATACTCATGCTCGC
This sequence comes from Prevotella sp., assembly GCA_017959365.1. Lineage (GTDB taxonomy): Bacteria > Bacteroidota > Bacteroidia > Bacteroidales > Bacteroidaceae > Prevotella. Next base: position 864 of record JAGDAU010000086.1, on the reverse strand, counting down.
CCCAGTCACCGAAGCCCCAGCAAATCTCCTGACCGTCGTTAGCCAGTCCGCACTTGCCGCTCTTTTCCTCTCTGTCGGCATCAACATCCCATTCGTCTAAGGTCTCAAAACGTGTCAAGCCCTCTTTGCCTGGCACATAGCCATCCACCGTCAGTTTCTCGATACGCATGTCGCCCAGCCACTTGTGCGCGACATACCATTCCGTCTTGGCATCCTCGTCGTCAAGGTCTATTATCCAATGCTCCGTTATGGATGCGGAACCATTACCATGAAGGAGTACTGATATGTCAAGACCCTTAACAGTACTTGCCAGACATTCTGCGAAAGAAAGCCCGGCAAAAAGCAGTATCAATAAAGTAGTTCTGTATTTTACCATACCCTTAATTAATAGACATGCTCCTTGGGAAACTCCCAAAAGAGCATGTCTGTAAATGATAACATCTGTGAATAATTATCAGCAGTTCAGAGCGGCACCGGCCTTAAACCAGCCTATCTGGGTGTCGTTGTAAGTATGCTCCACCTCAAACGACTCCTCTGTACCATCGGCATGACGCAACTTGACAGTGAGCGGTTTGCCGGGAGCAAACTCCTTCAATCCGATTACGGAGATACGGTCATCCTCACGCACCTTGTCATAGTCATCCTTATTGATAAAGGTAAGCGCCAGCACACCCTGTTTCTTGAGGTTTGTCTCATGGATGCGGGCAAAGCTCTTTGTCAGCACGACAGCCACATTGAGGAAACGTGGTTCCATTGCCGCATGCTCACGGCTTGAGCCCTCACCATAGTTGTCCTCAGCCACCACGATAGACATCATACCCTTCTCCTTGTATGCCTTGGCAACGGCTGACACCTGATTATACT
>JAGDAU010000085.1 GCA_017959365.1 Prevotella sp. | reverse complement strand
TTTGCCAAGACTTTGGCATCTTACGCTGACTGCTACGTGATGGATGCCTTCGGCACCGCTCACCTCTCTCACGCATCAACAGCCGTAATAGACCAGTTCTTTGATAAAGAGAACCGCATACTGGGCTACCTCATGGAGAAAGAGCTCACCGCTGTTGACAATATCCTCAAGAACGCCCAGCATCCGTTTACAGCTATCATGGGTGGCTCTAAGGTGTCCACTAAGATTGGTATCATCCTCAACCTCATGGATAAGGTTGACAACCTCATCCTCTGCGGCGGCATGACATACACCTTCATGAAGGCCAACGGTGGCAAGATCGGCAACAGCCTCTGTGAGGAGGACAAGCTCGACCTCGCACTTGACATACAGAAAATTGCCAAAGAGAAAGGCGTGAACCTCGTACTCGCTTCCGATACCGTGGCTGCTGATGACTTCAAGAACGACGCCAATACTCAGATTGTACCGTCTAATGACATACCCGACGGTTGGGAAGGACTCGACATCGGACCAGACACACAGAAGGCTTTCGCTGAGGTGATAGAAGGTTCTAAGACAATCCTTTGGAACGGTCCTGCAGGCGTGTTTGAGATGGATAACTTCGCTGTTGGCTCTCGCGCTATTGCTGAGGCTATCGCAAAGGCTACAAGTAATGGTGCTTACTCTCTCATCGGTGGTGGCGACAGCGTTGCCTGCATCAATAAGTTTGGCCTTGCCGACCAGGTGAGCTACATCAGCACTGGTGGCGGCGCACTCCTTGAGGCTATAGAGGGTAAGGAACTGCCTGGCGCAGCCGCAATAGACGCATAAGAAATACACTATGGATTGGTTAATCAATCTGTTCACTAATCAGGAATCAGTAGCACACATCGTGCTACTGTATTCTGTTGTTATAGCCGCAGGAGTTTACTTAGGCAAGGTTAAGATTGGCGGCATTTCACTCGGAGTGACATGGGTGCTCTTCATGGGTATCCTCGCCGGTCATATAGGGTTTACAGGACCTTTACCAGTATTGACATTCGTGCAGGATTTCGGTCTTATACTCTTTGTCTTTATGATTGGTATGCAGGTGGGACCGGGATTTTTCGAGAACTTTGGTAAGGCAGGTATCAGACTCAATATTTTGGCGGTATGTGCCATCCTGCTGAATATCCTTGTGATGTTCGGATGTTATTACCTGTTCTTCGATACCTCCAATCCCAACAACCTGCCAATGATGGTTGGTACGCTGTATGGCGCTGTTACCAATACCCCGGGTCTTTGTGCCGCCAACGAGGCTCTCACCTCTATCTTCACCAATGGCGACGCACCGACCATAGCCTCTGGCTATGCCTGTGCATATCCCCTTGGTGTCCTTGGCATTATCGGAGCCACACTTGCAGTGAAATACCTGTGTAAGGTAAAATTCGATAATGAAGAGAAACAGCTTGCCGACCTGGAGGCTCAGAACCCTCACGCCAAGCCATATCAGATGCACCTTAAGGTGAGCAACAGCTTCCTTGCCGGACGCAATCTGATGCAAATATCCGCATTTCTCAACCGCGACATGGTATGCACACGTATCTTCCATGACGGAAAGGTGGACATCCCCAACAGAGACACCATATTCCAGATTGGTGACGAAATACTGGTAGTATGCGCAGAGGCTGATGCCGAACCGATACAGGCATTCATCGGTCCGATGATAGACGCCGAATGGGATATAGAGGACAAAAACCAGCCGATGGTATCAAGGCGCATTGTTGTCACACGCACTGCCATGAGCGGTAAGACGCTTGGCAGCATGCATTTCTCCAGCGTCTATGGCGTAAACGTAACACGCATCACCCGTCAGGGTATTGAGCTCTTTGCCAGCCGCAACCACCACTTCCATATCGGCGACCGCATTATGGTTGTTGGTCCGGAAGAGAATGTCAACCGTGTGGCAGACATCATGGGTAACTCTGCAAAACGGCTTAATGTGCCAAACATCGCCACGATATTCGTTGGCATCATTGTGGGTATCATCTTCGGCAGCCTGCCAGTAGCAATACCAGGCATGCCGGTACCGTTGAAACTCGGTCTTGCCGGTGGTCCGCTGATTATCGCCATACTGATGGGACGTTTCGGCTACAGGGTGAAACTCGTTACCTACACCACTACGTCAGCCAACCAGATGCTCCGTGAGATTGGTCTCGTACTGTTCCTCGCCAGCGTAGGCATCAAGGCGGGTAACGGCTTCTGGGAGACTGTTGTTCAGGGTGATGGTCTGAAATATGTCGGAACCGGTTTCCTGATTACCGTCATACCGATACTCATTGTGGGCACTATAGCAAGGCTGAAATATAAGTTCAATTATTTCACCATCATGGGTATGCTCGCCGGTACCTACACCGACCCACCGGCATTAGCCTACGCCAACAGCGTATGCTCACGCGAGGCTCCGGCAATAGGCTATTCCACGGTTTATCCGTTGAGCATGTTCCTGAGGATTTTCACCGCACAGATAATAGTCCTGTTCTTCTGTGCCGCATGATAAAAGCGATGGCAATACTAAGTTGTATTGCCATCGCTTTTTTATTATTCCGTCTTATTCGGGTTATTGTCAGCCTTCTCTTGCCAATATTTTGCTTTTGCGGGGTCTTTCTGTGTTCGCCATCCCCTTTCGTAAATATAAGCCAGACGGGTCTGAGATTCATAATCACCTTGGTCGGCAGCCTTGGTATACCAATACAAGGCCTTTTCTATATCCTCGCCTAATTCGCCCTCAAAATAACCCCATGCCAGACTTGATTGTGCATGTACATTACCTTTCTCCGCTAATTTTGTCAATAGCTCTATCCCTTTTTCATTGTCTTCTCCCTCCGAATCAATAAGGCTCATAGCTTTATCGTATTCATCGAGCAGCGTATCTGGCTCAGATCCACTATCTGACGATACAGAGTCTGAGGTAGTCATCAGAGTATCTGCCGGAACATCTACAGTAACATCACGCCCTTTATTACAACTACAAGAAATAATTATAGCAGATGACATTGCAAATAATATATAAAAACACTTCATAAGAATATTTTATAAAATAAATAAATCCGAAATAAATCTAATTCACTATCAACTCGTCAACTTGTCAACTCGTCAATTAAAGAAGATGTACAGTCCTATCATCACTGCTGCCAAGAGAGTCCAGAGGACGACAACCTGTTTGGAGATCGGCTCTCTCACGGGCTCTGGTATAGCATAAACTTTCTTCTCACGGCTCATCAGGCTCACAACCACCATCACCACACTGAGTATAACAAACAGATAAAAAGACAGCAACATGAAGTGAGGCAGCTTAATACCCTGCAAC
>JAGDAU010000084.1 GCA_017959365.1 Prevotella sp. | reverse complement strand
TTAGCGTCGAGAGCATCCAATGGTTGTGGGGTGATCTTCTTGAGACCAAGAGCGATACGCTTCTTCTCCTCATCGAAGTCGATGATAACAACGTTGATCTTGTCGTCGAGAGCTACAACCTCGTGTGGATCGCTTACGCGGCCCCAAGAGAGGTCTGTGATATGAATGAGTCCGTCAACACCACCGAGGTCAACGAATACACCGTAAGAAGTGATGTTCTTAACTGTACCCTCGAGGATCTGACCCTTCTCAAGCTTGGATATAATCTCCTCCTTCTGAGCCTCAAGCTCTGCCTCAATGAGAGCCTTGTGGCTTACAACAACATTACGGAACTCCTGGTTGATTTTCACAACCTTGAACTCCATTGTCTTGCCTACGAATACATCGTAGTCGCGTATTGGGTGAACGTCAATCTGACTGCCAGGCAGGAAAGCCTCAATACCGAACACATCGACAATCATACCGCCCTTAGTACGGCACTTGATGAAGCCCTTGATAATCTCGTCGTTGTCGAGGGCAGCGTTCACACGCTCCCAACTCTTGCTGAGACGGGCTTTCTTGTGAGAAAGAACCAGCTGACCTTTCTTGTCCTCCTGGTTTTCTACATATACCTCTACGATATCGCCTGCCTTCAGCTCCGGATTGTAACGGAACTCAGAAGCTGGAATAATACCGTCGCTCTTGTAACCGATGTTAACGATTACCTCTTTCTTGTCAACGCTGATTACCTTACCATCAACAACCTGATGCTCAGTAACTTTGTTGAGTGTCTCGTCGTATGCCTTCTCGAGGTCCGACTTGCTTACGCTGGCACTTGTACCGTTCTCAAACTCATCCCAGTTGAAGTTATCCAACGGCTGTACGTTCTTTAAATCTGACATAAAATAAAAAATAAAAGTTTGTAATTAATAAAGTTAGACTTTATGTTAATAAACGGCTCACAACAACAGGTGATATTCCATCTCCTTAGCTGGTTTTGCCAAATCGGATGCAAAATTACTGCTTTTTGTTGAATTTCAAGAAATTGAGACATTAACCACCCGATGGTTTAACATAGATTAACTCTTTCGGCGATATTTCTCTTATCTATAGCCCTCACTAACTGTATTTCTTAGCCTTTGAGAGCTTTTATAGCGTTACGTTTTTTATATGATTTATGGTCAAGAAAGCGCGTGCCGAGATAATAGAAATAGAATATTGTAATTAAGCTGATGGCTAAATCACAATAGATATTCTTACCGGATAGATGGAGCACTACATTAAGAACCAAGTGGGCAAGGACGCAGATTGCCATCAAACCGCCTATATGTGATAGTGCGCCTTCATAGGCATCAAAGAGGCGGTATCCCCAGAAAGCGTATGTACATTCGCCAAGGATGAGTGTGATGGCACACGCATTGGTGAGTAATGCTATAACATCTGGGGAAACGACAGTGGCTAACGGAACCCTTATAACTGCCAGACAATGATAGGTGAATATTAAGATTATCGTTGTCCATGCGGTAATGGTCATTGGCTTTCTCTCAAACCCTAATCCTTTCATCAGCAGGTATAGCAATGTCGTCTCGCCAACAGTCTTAAAGATGTGTCCGAACAAGAAAATAGTGATGCTGTTAAGGCTTGCACTGGTAAAGACTCCTAATACCTCGTTGAAATATGCCTTACCTATTATCAACAGTAATTGTCCTACAATAGCTATAACAATCGCTAAACGCGGTACGATGTTGGGGGGTATGCACTGTAAGTAGTCAATCATTACATGCTCGTCCAGTGGATTCCAATGAAGGCGGAAGTGGCACTTGGGACATACTGCTGTGCTGATGGTTGAGGTTTTGCCGCATTTGGGGCATACTCTTGTTTTCTCTTCGTCCATGTTTTTATTAATATGTTTTTGAGTTATTTGCAAATACGTAAAAGACTGTTTTTATAAAAATGAGCTAAGGCACGCATACAATGCGAGGGGAACACGCGAATGCGTGAGAGCCAGAAACGGGTATAGTATGACATGGTGTAATACTTGTGATTGAGAAAGCCCTTAGGCAGGTTCTTCTCAATATCTATGTACTGCTCCTTGCCGAACTTGCCGTCACTGAGGATAATAATCAGCAGTTTCTTTCCAAGTTCCGTGTATTTGGCGTCATAGAGAAGGCACTCTTCCCTTTTGAGCCCCAGCCAATCGACTGCCATTGCGGCAAAGACATGCCACACACGCATCAAGTCAAGTCTCTCTAAGGTAGAGATCAGCAACGTCTCGTCTATATTATCATGCTCATGACGCATGCACATCATCCAGTCACACACCTGACGCAAACCGACACCTCCGAAGAGGAAATGGTGAAGGGTGTGATAGAGTATGAACACTACGTCAAACATTGGCGTGGGAACGGTAATCAAGATGTTGTTGACAGTGAATGAACGCTCTTCAGCCTCTCTCATCTGTCTTTCGCTCCACTCTATCGTATTCTTCAGTTTGGGTTGCCAGTCCTTTTCTTTATTGACACAAAGGCGATGAAGTTCTATTTCAACGTCGTCAATCTCCGTGTTTACGTGCTTGGAGTCGGGCTCATCTAAGTGCTTAAACTCAAGATTAGGAAAGTGTGAGCTCAGCAGATCCACAGCATGGTCAATGTTTTCCGTACCGATGTAATAATCTATGTCTCCGGCGCTACGCAGCAGCGGTCTGGGATAATAACGTGCCACACCTTGCCCTTTCAGCAATATGGGGTTAAGGTCTCCGTTACGCAACACCTCTGTCACTTCCGCCAAAACCTTATTAAGATGATTGTTATTTTGTACTACGCTCATGATGTCTGTAGTACATTCTATTGCCATCGCCTCGCTGTCTGGACGCTCTGGTTGCATATCAATGACATCCCTCAGTGGTTGACCTACCAGAGCTGACACCGATTGCCTGCGGGCAGACTGAATGATAGCGTTCCACTCAACATCTGCAGCAACCATCTTCTCGTCAGGTGTCTCGCCGTTGAGAGAACACCTTAGCAGATAAAGCATTGCCTTGTCATTAACAGAGATGTCTGCCATACGAAAAATGTGGTTATCCGTTCATTGAAAGGAGGAACTCCTCGTTAGATATGGTATTACGCATGCGGTCGTGTATGGTGTTCATTGCCTCTAATGAATTCATGTCGGCGATATGCTTACGAAGTATCCACATGCGGTCAAGCGTCGTCTTGTCTTGCAGCAGGTCATCACGTCGTGTACTTGATGCCACGAGGTTGACAGACGGGAAGATACGCTTATTGCTCAACTGACGGTCAAGCTGTAGCTCCATATTACCTGTTCCCTTAAACTCCTCAAATATCACCTCGTCCATCTTACTGCCAGTGTCAATAAGTGCTGTGGCTATGATGGTAAGCGAACCGCCTCCCTCGATGTTACGGGCAGCGCCGAAGAACCGCTTTGGCTTTTGCAGCGCATTGGCGTCAACACCACCTGTAAGGACCTTGCCGGATGCTGGGCTGACAGTGTTGTAGGCGCGTGCCAGACGTGTTATGGAGTCAAGGAATATGACCACATCGTGTCCGCATTCCACCATACGCTTTGCCTTTTCAAGCACAATGCCGGCAATCTTGACATGACGCTCAGCAGGCTCATCGAATGTAGATGCTATAACCTCTGCGTTTACAGTGCGTGCCATGTCTGTCACCTCCTCCGGACGCTCGTCAATGAGCAGCATCATCAGATATGCCTCCGGGTGGTTGGCTGCGATGGCGTTGGCGATATCTTTCATGAGAATTGTCTTACCCGTCTTTGGCTGTGCCACGATAAGCGCACGCTGACCTTTACCGATAGGTGAGAAGAGGTCAACAATACGTGTTGACATATTTGTTGTCTTGGGGTCACCGCAGAGAGTGAATTTTTCGTCAGGGAATAATGGTGTTAGATGCTCAAATGGAATACGGTCGCGCACCTCGGCAGGCTTTCTGCCATTGATAGACTCAACATTTGTCAGTGGGAAATATTTCTCACCTTCGTGTGGTGGACGTACCGTGCATTTAACCACATCACCTGTCTTAAGGCCATATTTCTTGATCTGCTGCACAGAGACATACACATCATCTGGCGATGACAGGTAGTTGTAGTCACTGGAACGAAGAAAGCCATAGCCATCCGGCATTACCTCAAGTACACCATTTGCAGTTACTATACCAGAGAAATCGTATTTCTGATCTTCTGGATTTATAGGCTGCTGATAAGCGGACTGTTGTGGTGTGGGAACAGCGGTTGTCGGGTTATCAAACATATCAAACTGGGGTAGTGCGCCCTGATCTTCTATTGGTAGATCTACCACAGTGATGAAGTCCGTACCGTCACCCGGGTCACCTTCCCAGACTTTGTCATATACTGTCTCTTCTGATGCGGGCGCTGTACTCTGCTCGTTATGCTCATTTATCTTAGCCTTCAACTGCTCCAGGAGGTTTCCGTTCTCTAACACCTGATCAGCATTGCTGTTTTCTGCAAAAGCAGCTTCAGGAACGAATGATGCCTCATCGTTCTTTTCTGCTTCTGTTGCTTTGGCCTCTGCTTCTTTTAGCAAGGCGGCTTCAGCCTCCTTCTCAGCCTTTGACTTGCGGCCACGCCGTTTCTTTGGGGCTTCTTCGGCAGCAGGTTCCGCTACCGGCTCATTATCAGCTTTTGGCTCAGCCGGGATCTCCTCGGTAGCTTTTGCTTTTGTTGTGCGTTTACGCTTTGGCTTCTCCTCTTTTGTCTCATCTTTGAATAAGGGGAGTGGTTCAGCGGCTTTCGCCGCTTTCTTTGCCGCTTTCTTTGTGTCGAGATTCTCACCGTCCTTACCGTTTACGGTGTACACTTTATCTGTTTCCTTTTTGGTTATCCTTGTCCTTTTTCTCTTTTCTGGCGCAGCAGCGTTCTGACTGTCAGTCTCCGCCTGTTTGTCAAGAATCGAGTAAACGATAGTTTCCTTTTCAGACTTGTCATTAAACTCAGAGCCAATCTCCATTGATATAGCCTTTAGTTCTGACATGTCTTTTGTCAATAATTCTTCCTTGCTATACATAATTCCTGTATAATGTGTTTTAATTTAATAATTCAAAATGTAGTGTGAAATAACGTTTCTGAACTCCAGAAACGCATGAATTGACTTAATTCGGGTGCAAAGGTAAATACTATTTTTTTATTAAACGAATATTTTTCAATATTTTTGCAATTATTCTACAATAACCGGCTATATTCACCTAATTTATATATATTGAAAAGAGTGGGAGATGGATTGTCGGCGCATAGGCTGCGACGGATGGGATTTCTGAATATACGGTGTAAGAGTCTGACTGTCCACAATAAGTGGAAACGGTGCAGCTTATCAGAGAGCTCTATGATGCGTGAGTAGCCGCGTAGTTCGTCGCTATGGTCTCGCAATGTAATAAGCGACTCGTCGGTTTTTTTAAGAAACAGTTCGTTGTCCTCAAATTTTTTATAAACAACCGGATTGTCAATATGCACAACATTAAATCCCGTTTCCTTGAGGTTTTTCCCAAAGAGAACGTCTTCATATCCGTATGTAGCGAACTGTTCGTTGAAGCAAACCGATTTGAACGCTGTTTTTGTAATTAAAAAGTTCGTGGAACGGAAACTCTTATATGGTGATTTGTTGCGTTTGTCAATTGTCATGCGTTTTAACACTGCGTCTTCGTATCTAAATCTCAGGTTGCCTGCATACTGGCTCCCATCAAGTTCAATACCGCCGCAAACGACGTCGTAACCGTCTGTGGAATAAAGATAGGTATTTATAAACTGGTCTGATGGCATTACGCCCGTGTCAATGAAAAGCATGTTCTCAAAGGATGCCATGTCTGCGAGGCTGTTACGTGTTGCTGCCCGTCCTCTGTTTACCTCACTCCGTACAAACCTACAGTTGGGGAGTTGTGCTATTTTGCTGTTTGGGGTGACCACATCCTCTATTGTTGACCCGTCATCAGCCACAATAATCTCAAATTGCAATTCCTTTATGGCAATAGCTTGTTGCCATAGTCTCTCCACCTGATTATAGCAATAATCATTATATGTGGGTATAAGTATTGACAATTTGTGTTTCATCTGTGCAAAATTACAACTATTATTATAATAAATGTATAAAAACAGAGGAAATATTTTGTTTTATCAGCTTTTTAAGCTAATTTTGCTGCCAAATATAGTTTTTATTATGAAAAAGTTTGCACTTTTGTGTTGGGCGATATTCTTCAGTATCGCCATTTGTGCTGTGCCTTCAAGGAGGGTATGGCGCACCGTCACACAGCCTGACGGTACCCAACTGAGAATAATGCTTGTAGGAGACGAATATCTTCATTACTGGGTCACCGAAGACAATGTGCCTGTGGTAATGGGTGATGGGAATACATATTATTATGCAGACATCAGTGATAGCGGAGTGGAAGCCACGGAGATGGTGGCTCATAATGCGGCATTACGCACACAAGAGGAGACAGCGTTCCTGAAAGGGCGTAGTGAGGCTTCGCTGAAGCCAGTCATCCGCAGGGCACGTGCTAAATCCCGTGCTGCTGCGCCACATAAGTTCGGCAAACCGGTGGATCACCTATGGGGTTCAAAGAAAGGTCTTGTCATTCTTGTGTCTTTCAACGATGTTGATTTTACCACGCCTGACCCCAAGCAGGCTATATCAGACATGTGTAATAAGGTTGGCTACGACGTTAATGGAAGCATAGGTAGTGTACATGATTATTTCTACGACCAGAGTTATAATGTCTTTGACCTCACTTTTGACGTGGTGGGACCATATCAGGCACCTAATGTGATGAGTTATTATGGTAAGAATGACACATCTGGCATGTATAAAGGCACTGACAACCCCACGCGCGTAAGGGAGCTTATCAAGTTTGCCATGAACAGTGCCAATGCTGAGGTCAACTATAAGGACTATGACTGGGATGAAGACGGTGAGGTTGATCAGGTGTATGTCATCTATGCCGGATTTGCAGAGGCTTCAGGAGCGTCACCCAACACGATATGGCCCCATGAGAGTGTACTTGGAAAAAGTGTATATGTTGATAACCGCCTCCGCCTGGATGGTGTATATCTGAATACCTACGCTTGCGGCTCAGAGCTCGCTGGCACTGAGGCTGATGAAAACCCGGTATTGGACGGCATAGGTACCACTTGCCATGAGTTCTCACATTGTCTTGGACTGCCTGACATGTATGACACCACTTACGGTGGTAACTACGGTATGGACAAATGGGATCTCATGGATGCCGGAGCATATAACGGTAATAACAATATACCGCCTCCACTGTCAGGCTTTGAGCGCGCCTTCTGCGGCTGGCTAAAGTATAAGGACCTTAAGGAGCCATGTAAGGTAACGGGCATGAAGCCCATAAGCGAGGGTGGTGATGTGTATCGTATCGTCAACCCTGGTCATGAGAATGAGTTTTATGTGATAGAGAACCGCAACTCTGAATGCAAATGGGATAACGGTATGTCAGCGAAGTATCTGGGCAAGGGTGTGTCAGGTCTTCTCATCACACATGTCACCTACGACGAGGAGCGTTTCACCGCTAACTCCGTCAATGACGCTACCGACGAGTATGGTAGGGCATATGATTACCAGTGTGTCACTCCATTCCATGCCGATAAACCAATATTCGGCATTATCATCTCCGCCGTCTATACCTGCATAAGAGGCACAATAATCCAAAAAACTTTGATTAACGGTATCGGTCATTTTAATTCTCCTTTATTTTGTACGATAATGTAAGTCACGCATTAAGTCAACATCATATCGGTTCGTTATGTTGTAGAGCCTTTTGAGTTTGGTAAGATACTTCGGATGGCTGAAAATTTTGTAATCGGCCATCAATTTAAATGTACCTGTATGTATATCATCGTCGGCAACAAAGGCCACCCGACCCCGCGGGTATTTTTCGTAGGGTGTGTTTCGGAGGTTTGGATACTTTTTTTGTACGGTATTCCAGAGTAAATAATGGTCAGAGGTTGACGAATAAAAATTTTCGAGGT
>JAGDAU010000008.1 GCA_017959365.1 Prevotella sp. | reverse complement strand
CGTGGAGCAGCACTATCGCACCATCAACGACAAGCAGCACAGGGCTATAGCGGGACTGTCGCTGGGCGGACTGCATACGCTGTTTATCACTGCCAACAACCCGCAGGCGTTTGACTATGTGGGACTGTTCTCACCGCAGACAACGAACTCGCTCAACGGTAAGAAGATTTCGGGCATCAAGAGCATTACGAAGGGCATCAAGAGCCTTGCCGGACAGATTCCCGTGGTGGGCGACAAGTGGGAGAATAAGCTTGACAAGAAGTTTGAGAAGTATGACGACATAGTAACCTATGACAGCATTGACCAGAAGCTGGCGGCACAGTTTGCTGAGGCTCCGCGCCTGTATTACATTGCCGTAGGCAAGGAGGACTATGTGAAGAAGCTGGTGGATATGCACCGAGAGAAGCTCGACGCTGCGGGTTATCCGTACAAGTACAACGAGAGCGACGGCGGGCACACCTGGGACAACTGGCGCAGGTATCTGCTCGACTTCCTACCGCAGCTGTTCAGGTAGCGAGTGAGAAGGAAAATGTATTATGGTGGTAAAAAACTTATTAAGACGTTCTTTGTATATTGTCACTATGTTTATCATCACGTTGGTGTTTGTAAACATTTTGAGGCCGTTTGTTGAAGATACAAAATATCATGGTGGTAGCATATTTGACAAGGTGGCGATTGTCGGATTATTGATTAGCGGATATCTTTTTCTTGCCCCAATGGCTGGCAGACTTATTCTGCGTAAACGAAAGAGTGATACTCTTTTTGGAAAAATAGCAACTGATAATCCATGGGTGGTAGGCTTGGGCTTTGTCCTGATACATATACTAACCAGAGGGTATCTTGAAAAAGAGTATGGAATTATGGATGGTTGTTTTATAGAAGGGCTAATCTCTTTTGTCTTAATATATATAGTGTTCTCTTATTTGAATCTTAAGAAACACAAAAGATAGGTTGTTATATTTCGAGAGAAAAAATAAGAGTGTCATGAAATCAATTCATGACACTCTTATTTTGATATTGTATGTTGACCTATATATTATATAAGGTGTAATGTACCGATGACGTAGAGCAGTGCGTATCCGAGCACGATAGATGTGAAGCCCATGATAAGGCCTATGCGTGCCATGTCCTTCTGCTGTACCAGGTTTGTGGCGTAAGCCAGTGCGTTAGGCGGCGTGGAGATAGGCAGCACCATAGCGCTTGAGGCTGCGATGGCCACACCGATGAGCACTGTTGATGTGCCACCGATGGCGTCGAGCTTGTCGCCCATTGCCACGCAAACCACTACGAGGATTGGCATAAGGAGGGCCGCTGTGGCTGAGTTAGATATGAAGTTGCTCAGTGCGTAGCAGATGAGTCCTGAGAGCACGAGGATGAACAGCGGAGAGAAGTCGCCGAACGGGATGCTCTCCACGGCGCGCTCTGCCAGTTCTGACTTGTTAAGACCGAAGCCAAGGGCGAAACCGCCGGCTACCATCCAGATGACAGACCAGTTGATTTCCTCGAGGTCCTTACGGGTGATGATGCCTGTGAGGGCGAATATCACGAACGGTATGAGCGCCACGGTGTATGAGTTGATGCCGGTGACGGTATCGAGGAGCCACAGCAACACTGTGACGAAGAAGGTGCAGATGACAATCTTTGACTGTATGCCATGCTTCATGCCACCCTCGATGTGGAGCTCTATCGTCTTCTGTGAGAATGGGAAGAGTTTTCGCAAAAGCAGCCAGCTGATGAAGAGCAGCACCAGTACCAGTGGTACCATGTAGAGCATCCACTGACCGAAGCCGAT
>JAGDAU010000083.1 GCA_017959365.1 Prevotella sp. | reverse complement strand
GGATCAAACTCTACATTGTAAAATATCTATATGACGCACGACCAAAAGTCAACCTATAAGGAAAACAAATGGACGGCGCATCTTATCTGTACCCAGAACGACTGCTGTATCCGGTAGAACAAGTCTAAAGTCTTATCTCTGTAAACGAATGTCTTTTGACAAAGTTCATTATTCACCCTGCCCAGATTAACGAAAAAAATCGTCAAAAAGGGCGTGCTTCTTGTACTACTTTTCCTGTCATGTAAATCTTTCAAAGAACAATTTTTCAACGCTCCAGAGAACCATTTTTCTCAAAAGCGAGTGCAAAGGTACTGCTATTATTCCGAACCACCAAAACTTTTCGGCGGTTTTTTCGCAAAAAGATGAAAGTTTTCGGGAATATTGACAAAAGGCGGTATTTATCTCACTTTTGTTTCCACTCTTTTATCACTTAATATGGCATTTGCCACAGATTTTGCATCCATCACAACCTTCTCCTGAGTGAAATCCGGTATATTAAAAGAGGTAAGCAATCCGTCATAATAGGCCCAAGGATTTAACTGAGGCAGAAGGAATGGTTTACCCATCGTTCCGTCAGCATTGACATGCGCAAGATACAGGTTAGTATAATAACCATTTCCCCGCCTACTGGTAAACACTATCCATTTGGAATTAACGCTCCAGTTATGATAACTGTCGGAATTGCCACTATTCACCTCATCCAACTTTCTGGCATTTCCATCCTTTAGATTAAGCAGCCACTGGTCTGCCTCATTATGCCATATAGGGAAGCAGCCATAGTCAGACATTGTGAAAAGCAGGAAACGACCATCGTATGACGGTCTTGGGTGATTAGCACTCTTACCCATCTGCCTTGCGTTGAAGATGGTATCTACGGTACCCACAAATTTACCTTTGTCCGGATCAAATCCCACCTTACATATATTATACTTTATATCCTTATATTCCGATGGGATTTCTTTATAGTCTGACGAACAGAAATAGAGAGTCTTTCCATCCGGAGAGAATACCGGATAATTCTCAAAATGGCTCTTTGTAGCGACTAACGTATCAAGGATTATCTCATGTCGCTCGACATCATATACAAGAACATCAGAAGACTGATCAAAGACCTCTAATCTCTCATTAGCTACAGCATGGAAAGACTGGTGGGTCATATTAGTGGAATATGCGACATATTTGCCAGAAGGGTGCCAATAGGGATAAACCATAGACCCGTTAATAGAGTCGTTGCGGGCCTTCAGAAGCTCAAACTTACCATTCCGCTGTATCAATGTGGCACCGTTAGCACCTCTGACGTGGAATGTGAAATTATCGGGGTTTGTCTTATTACTCACATGACAGTTTAGGCATGCTCCCGGAGCCATGGTATTCTCTAATATCGGTGTCTCATTGAAATTAGAGAGGTCTCGCTGATAAATACCCAGTTTACCGTAGGTCTCATATCCTGGAGGTATGCGTCTATAGGTTAGTCCCCACTCCCCTAACTCGTCGTTACTGACGAAGATATCAAAAGGCTTATACTCAATCCATCCGTCATCCTTACGCACACTCACGGTGACGGTCAGCTTGCCGCCTTTGTTCTGCTGTGTCAGTTCATGCCATTTTTTAATATTAAAGTTTGCCCACTCACCATCAGAGAACAGTTCCCCGCCTTTGCTTCCCTTCACACTAACAAACAAGGCAGAATATTCGTCACAATTAACATTAAAGTTAAGTGGTGCTATGCCGGCTGGTATAGTAACACCTATATAATCAGGATAGATACGTGGGAAAGCATCTACAACCTTTGCATTCTCTGGTTTAGAATCGCACCCCAGTATCATCATTACTGCGAATATCGCGAAATATATCTTTGTTTTCATAACCTTATAACCTATAACCTTATAACCTCATAACCTCAATATATCTCTTTCATTTTCTGTTTCTGCCTCTCAACATTACGTGTGTCTAAAAGCATGTAATTCCAGAAAGTCCTGTCAAAAGGCGGCTCACCCAGCCTGCTGTCATTCTTATTGCTGAAATAGATACTTGCAAACTGTGAGAAAAGCTGCACTGTGGAAGGCTCCAAGCTCCATGGCAAGCCACGTAGCGAGTCGTGGGTCTGAGCCCACTGATATATCAGCGCCTGCTGCATTGCTGTGGGAATCCTATTATATTTAGCATACTGTCCCAACGGGTAATACTTATAGAAATGCTCCATGTCACGCATCAGCAGTTCGTATGCCATGAGATACTCAAACGCCATGCGGTTGTCATAGTTCTGCAGGTAGAGCAACCCAAGCATCTGGTCCATTTCTGTATCGCTGAAAAGGAAGTCTTGCTTCTTTTGGCGGAAAACTCTCATACGACTGTAAACAGGGTCTTTCTCTACGGCACCTTTTTCATTGAGCATTGCCAACTGCTCTTTAGCCCACTTGCTGTAGAACATTGTCTTGCTTAACATACGCAGATACTTACGTGCCACCTCATAATGTCCATTTATGATGTTACACTTGGTTATGGTCTTTGTCAACCTTCCACTCTTACGGTGATTAGCTATTGACTCCTGAGCCTCAAAAGCATAACGCTCCGCATCATTGATCATTGCCAACTGGTAGAATATCTCACTTGACGATACAGGAGAGAACATATCTCTCTGAAATGTGGGGAATAGTCCCTCGGAACCGTTCTGATAGAACTCAAAGAGACGGTCACACAGCTGACCCTTCATGGCAAGCGCGAAATTAACACACGACACCTCCATGGGTGTTGACGGCTGACGGTTCTCCGCCTTGGCTATTATCTTACTCCACTGTCCAGTCCTTACCAAGTAGTCATACTCTATAATATCGTATTTCAAACGCGGGAAAGAGAGATATACCAATGCTCCGCCTGCCACAGCAACAAACAAAGTCTTGACAACCACCGCCACCCTACCACTGAGAGCTGTTTGAGTCCACCTTATTATATATATAAGTGGAAGCACCATCACAGATGCCTCAACAACAAACTGCATTAACGGCACTGATGACATATATCGGTAATAGTTAATGCCTATGAGAAGATTTGGCAAACGATATTGAATGAACGTGGATGATATTATCACAAAAGCCACTGTTGGCAATATGGTAACCAATGCAAACCCCAAGGAAGACACACCAGGCCGGCGCATCACCTCACATAAAGCTATATAAACGGCAGCAATCAAGACTGCAGGTCCGGCAATCCAATAATAGGCAGGCAACAAAACCACAACATATAATGCCTTCAGCCATTTTCTGTGAGGCGGAACCAGATTGTCGCTTACAATATGATAGTAAAGCATCAGCCATTGAGCCACAAGCAAGGCTATAGTAAAAGAAAGCATCACATTCTCGTCACCCATATAAGCCCAAAGAAGTATTGGCGGTATGAAAGAGAGGGGATAAGCCCCCTGGCTTGCACCGTTTCTACGACACAGCACCCATGTCATCCGTTGCACAGAGACAGAAAGAGCCGCAATGATCAAAGCTCCTACAATAGGGATATAATAAAACTGCGTGAGGTATTCCGCCACATAGTCAACTAATCCTCCAGGTACAGCACACCTCTCAGTAAAATACGACATGTCAAACAAGAACATCTGATACTGCTCTTGATATGAGAGTACCGACTTATACGGCAATGCCCAGAAAAGTGCTACGGCTATAAAAAACACAGCCGTCAACAAAGCTTTCCAATAATCCGTTAATTTCATTAAGTATTTCATTAATCTGGGTGTTAAGGTATCAATACTTTCTTACCTTTATTTATATATATGCCTTTCGGCAATTTACCATTTGACAAGATAAGGAGACGGTGTCGTCAGCAGCCACACGGATATAGGTTTCAGCAAGAAAGATTGATATCCTGCATAACCAGTCCAGCCAACATGAAGCCGAAGATGGCGGTGACGTGTACCACGGTGCCGTTAGCGCGGGGCTCTGATGGATTATTACCCTTGTTCTCAAGTAGCTCGTCGCTATAGACACACTGAAACTTTCGTTTGGGGAACAGGTGCTGGCTCTTGAATTTCTTGCGAAGGGCGCGGGCCAGAGGGTCGCCCTGCACCTTCCAGAACTCTGTCACCTTGATGCGCAGAGGATCCATCTTCAGTGCGGCTCCCATTGACGAGAAGAATGTCGCCTTAGTCTGACAAGCCATCAGAATAAGCAGAGCCTTATCCTTCAGCGAGTCGATGGCATCGATGATATAATCGTAACCGCCAAGGTCGAAATCACCGGCGGTCTCCTGGGTAAAGACTTTCTGCATTGCCGTAATCTCTGCCGAGGGATTGATGGCAAGAAGCCTCTCGCGCAGGACATCTACCTTCACCAGGCCTACGGTCTTTGTAGTAGCCATCAGCTGACGGTTGATATTGGTGACGCACACGCTGTCGCTGTCAACTATCGTCAACTTACTTACTCCGCTGCGCACCAGACTCTCGGCACACCAAGATCCTACGCCGCCCACACCGAATATAATAACCCGTTTGTCGGCAATGCGTCTCATCGTCTCCTCACCCAAGAGGAGCTCACTCCTTCGTAAATAATCCTGTTCTATCGCCATTGGTTACTCATCCTTAACGGTTACGACAGTACCGTCTGGCATTTTCTTCTTGTAGCTTGTGGGATAAAAGTCCTTTAGGAAGTCGTGCAGCACACCACTCTTCATATTAGCCGCCAGACGACGGGTGTAACGCTTGTGGTTGTTGTGTATGCTGTCTGCCAGAACCTGCAGCGCCGCCACCTTGGTGGTATCTGTTAACTGCTTTGCCTCATGGCGTAATTTTCCCATCTCCATGTTATGGGTCTCGGTGGCACGTTTCCACACGTCCAGGGAATCGTTCTGAGGTGTGCCGTTAGCGGAGCTGATAGCACCTATCACCACATTCACATCACCCGGCTCCAAAACCACGAGTAGCTGCTGTGTTCCCATACGGTAGTGATAGTCAAGTAATATCTTTGCCATCTCATTACGCTTTGACACAAACTCAAACTTACGGTCTTGTATGACAACGGAGTCAACAGCCTCCTTGCTGTCGTCGCTCAAAGGCACAAGGAAAATCCTCACACCATTATATTTGTCAGAGTCAACCGAACCATGGATATAACACTTGTCATCCTTTGAGCATGACACAACAAGCGTCATGGCAATGACCATTAGTAGAAATCCGAAGAACTTTTTCATTGTCTTATTGCTTTATTTTTACTTTTACTCTCTCATTTCTGCATACCTGCCTGTAGGCCTCCTTAGCGTCAAAGTCACCCTTGGTCTTTGTGCAGTCGGGCACATTGTAGGCATCCATCATCTCATGGTAAAACTTACGCGGATTACGCTGTGGCAGGAGGAACGGCTTCGTTGCCTTACCATTATCGTCAACAGAGGACAGGAACAGCTGTGTGTACATGC
>JAGDAU010000082.1 GCA_017959365.1 Prevotella sp. | reverse complement strand
AGAGATTGGTGCTGGCGAGAGCAAGACGTTCGATGTAACATTCAACTACCCAGAAGGCAACTACGGCAGTAAGACAGCTAACATCACTGTCACCCCAACATACAATGAGGAGGATGCTTTTGTAATCATTGCTTCAGCAATCGCTAATGATCCAGATGTTTGGTCAGAGGAATTCGAGGGCAATGGCGTTCCTGCTGGTTGGACTGTGGGAGACAACTGGACAATAGAAGATGGTGTGGCAAAAGGATTGTATGCTTATAATAGCACTACTTATCTCATCACTCCATCCCTGACGGTAAGCAGCACTGATGATGAATTAACCTTCGATTATGCTGCAACAGCAAATTATGTAAGCATTGCTATTCAGTATTCAAAAGACGGTGGCGCATGGACAAACCTCAATACAATATCTGGCCTTAACAATGGCGATGCTAATACATATACCATCACTGGCCTTGAGGCAGGATCCTATCAGTTCCGTTTCAAGAATGATGACTATAACCTTGACAATTTCGAGGGCTTCAAGCTGAATTTGGCTGACCATATATTGTCTATAACCGAAAGCAACATTCCTACATCTTCAAGCAGCTATCCTACAATGAAGGCGACCATCGCTTTCGACGCCACAGTAACAGTAAGCGAGAGCCGCGGCGTGGATGAAGAGGTTACAGCTAAGGTTTATATGAATGGCCAAGTTATCGGTACAACAACAGAAACCGTGAACGCTAAAGAGACAAATACCATTACCATCATAGCAATACCTACCGAAGCAGCTGTAGATGCAGCGATGTATATTGAGGTGACCTACGCTGGTGGTACTCTCACAACAGAGACCGTTACACGTACAGTTGCAGAACTCAAGAAACTCGAACTCGTGGATACAGAGGCGACTGAGATTACAACAGGAACCACATACGACATCATCACCCTCTCTCACAGCTTCGTAAAGAATTGGAACACATTCGTTGCTCCTCTCGATGTTAACATCAGTGAGTTTGGCGATGGCGCTAAGGTATTTGAATTCACTGGTTACGATGGTACTCTCTCATTCTCTGAGGTTACAGGATCAACTCTTACCAAGGCTACTCCATACGTTGTCTATGTACCAGAGGCTATAGCAGAGGTAGTATTCACATGGGAGGACACTTCTATCGGCTCAATGTTTGTAGGCGAAGACAACATCAAGGTAACTAAGGGTGGAGCAACCTTCCAGGGCACTTACGCTCCCATGGCTGCCGGTACTCTGACTGGCAAATACGGTGTGGTTCCATCTACTGGTAGGATACAGAAAGCAGGCTCAGGTGCAACAATGAAGGGCTTCCGTGGCTACTTCACCCTGCCAACAACTAGTGCAAACGTGAGCGCTATGTTCTATGACGCCGACGGTATCATCACTGCTATCGAGGGAATCTCTATTGAGGACGGACAGCTTAACCTCAATGGCGCTGTTGACTACAGCAAGCCTGTTTACAACCTCTCTGGTCAGCGTGTTGGCCGTGAATATAAGGGCGTTGTAATCCAGAACGGCAAGAAGATCGTGGTTAAATAACTAAAATTAAAAGACTATGAAAAAAGAATATATAAAGCCTCAGCTGAAGCAGCTGAACGTAGAGGCAGCAAGCATATTAGACCAGTCACGTTTAGACCAGACACAGTCTTATCAAAGCGTCACTCCCACCGAAGAGGAGTTCAACGGGGAGTTTGGTGCACGCACCAATTCCGTGTGGGACTCATGGGAAGATGAGTAGCTGATGAGGTGAAACTTGAAACATAAAACTATCATTCCGGTCCCGCAGAAATAAAGGAAATAATGAAATTACGCTATATAGTGTTTGTACGAGACACTAAGGATTTCTGTTCTTTCCAATATTTCTGCGGGACTTTTACTTTCGCTATATAGAATATTATCAATTAATAAATACCATTATGAAAACACACCACATTATTGTTGCTATCTTAGCATTCCTATCCTGTACACAGACTATGCAGTCACAGAGTACACTGACAGTTTCAGATGGTAAATCTTATGTTCAGTGTGCTCCATTCAAAGCATCATACGCCAATTACGCCATAAAAGGCGAATATGTCGTGAAATATGACCAACTGCAATTGATGAAAGGAAAAACAATAACCTCCATAAAGGTATATCCGATATACGACAACACCGAAGATTGTCCTTATTTCGGACCCTTTAAGGTTTTTATGAAAGAAGTGGACTCACAAGCTCCTTACACGGGAACCAACTCACAATTCCTCGGGATGGACGGCGCCACTGTGGTTTACGAGGGAACTGTGGTAGCCGCCAATAAAGTAATAGAGGTAAAACTGGATGAATACTACACCTATGGAGGCAGAAACCTGCTCATAGGATTTTACAAAGAGGAACCCGGGGGATACGCCATGTACAATCCATTTTATTCTCGGGGATATGGTATCAGCAATTATACCAGCTGCGGCGGAGAAGACAGATACAATTTCGACAACATCACAACCGGTACCGGAGATAGCTATACTCCCAAGACCACCTTCACATACGATGATGACCCGCCATTTATCATAGACCAGGAGAAAGGGCTGAAAGCCAACATCAACATAGCGGATAAGCCTCACGTGATAATAAGGTATCAACCACACGACCCATGGAACACCATTGCCATGCCATTCAACCTCACGGCAGAGGACATGAACGCCATCTTCGGCAACGAGTGGAAAGCATACGAACTGACAGGATATGAGAACGGAAACATGACCTTTACACTAACAACGACAATCTTAGCAGGACATCCATACGTGGTATATGCCCCCACCCCACCCTCACCATCAGACATCACCAAACTGAACGTGTCATTCACCGAACCTACACCTGTCACATTCACGGACAATGGTAAGACGCTCACCTTTAGGGCTTCCTACTCCGTGATGAACGCCGGATCAATGGTCGGGCTATATGGTATTATGCCTGGTGACGGACATATCATGAAAGGCGGAGAAGGGGCAAGACAAAAAGCCTTCAGAGGATATTTTGAGATATCAGACAACACCTCGGCTAACCTGACCGCCACCTTCCTCGACACTGACGGCAACACCACCGATATAAAAGACATTAAACAATTTGACGATTTACAGTCTGACAACTGGTATGACCTGAGCGGCAGAAAAATCAATCGTCAAACTGTAAACCGTCAAAAAGGCGTCGTTATACACAACGGCAAGAAGGTGGCAGGCTACACGGGAAACACCGACCGATAGCGCTGACGGGGGCTATTGATGCTGCCAGGAAACTCTGGCACTAAAAGACCGGAGTCAAGAAGCGGGGTAAACAGACGCCTCCTGAACGTTGTCCTACTCTGATAGCCTGTGTGTCGCATCATGTCAGAGATACCTATAGGCGTTGTCTTACATAATGACATCTGAGGATGCTTCCCGAAAAAGAGAAGACCGGCAAGAGTGGCACGGCCGTCACCTGCCAGTATCTGCAGATTTTGCAACAGCTGATCTCTTTGGCAAATGGAAAAGTTAATATTCCCGTTGGAAATCTGTTCCCGTTAACGTTCCCGTTCCCGTTGAAAATCTACCACTCATCGGTGCGGAAGGGAAAGAGTGGCAGATAGGCCTGGTTTTTGACGTTGCCGGGACGGAAATTACGGAAACCGTATCTTACAGCCACGGGCTTCTTCACTTCTTCGCTGGTGATTATGATTCCCTTTGTCCAATAGTAATATGCCTTGGCTGCATGGAACACGCGGTCTTCGCCAGCAACTTCAAAACCCTGCAAATCCTCATACCGTGAAATGCCACGGTAGTCATCTTGTAAATGAACGTAACAGGTGTCATTGGATATTGTCATATCCTTAAAACGAGGACTGCGGTACATCATGCTTTCCATTCCATAGTCGCGGTTGAGGGCTGTATAGGCAAGACGCTCGCCAACCTGACGTTTCTGACATGGATGTATCTGCTGTGTCTCGTAAGGATATACGAGGTCGTCGGTACATATCACCCAACTGTTGGGGATTATTGACTGTGCCTTAAACTGCTGTTCACGAAGGTAGGCTCCGCTCAAGCCGTTGATGTCATCATCATAGTAATACGGGGCTATCTGTACGAAATAGAAAGGTATCTCACCCAAGGCGAAATCCCTACGCCACTGTTCAACAAGCAGTTTAAGACGCTTTGCGTACTGGTCGGTGCCGTTGCGGTTGCCCTCGTCACCCACATTGGAACAACCCTGGTAATATATTATACCCTTAACGGTATAGTTGAGTATGGGATGGAAGGTGCCGTTACCCCACAGCAGGGGACGATGATAATCCCAAGAAAACTTTTTCACTATCTCAAGACTGTCAAGGGGATCATCGGTATATTTCTTCAGATTATCACGATCAAGCCAGCTCTCAACACGGGTGCCACCTTTGTTTGCTTCTATAAGCCCAACCGGCACGTCAAGGGCACGGTTTACAAGACGGCCAAAGAAGTAGCCGGTGGCGGAGGCATCGCCAACAGATGCCGGTGTCACCTGACGCCACTCGCACTGGGCGTCATCCTGAGGCTCGACACGCATCACGCTGGGTATCTTGCAGAAACGCACACCACGACTCTGGCGGGCATCCACCACTACATCATTATAACCCTCCACCGGGCAGTTGTCAAATCCCTTAACGGGCATCTCCATGTTACTCTGACCAGCGCATACCCATACCTCACCACTCAACACATTATTTATTGTCAGTGGCTCACCGTCATCAAAGGTAATTGACAGAGGGGTATAAGATGCCTCTGGTGTCATCACCTTTACTATCCACTTGCCATCTTTTGCTGCCGTCGAAGTGTATGTCTTGGTACTCCAAGACACACTGACCTTCACCGTGCGACCAGGCTCTGCCCAACCCCACAAGCGGGCTTCGGTCTGCTGCTGCAAAACCATGTTGTCACTGATTAAATGTGGTAGTTTTACACGCGCTTGCATGTTTGAGAGTGTTAAAGCAAGCAGGAAAATCATTAAAAATCGTTTATACATCATAGGTTTAGGATTAATTTGGCTGCAATATTACTAATTTTTTACTACCTTTGCAAATAAATTTGAGTAAAATATGAAAAAACTGGTTATTTCACTGATAATAATGCTTGTCGCTATGAGCGCCACAGCACAAAAAGTGTTTGATGTAAACCTTTGGCCGGGACAGGCTCCTAATAGTAACGGAAACCCAAGTGACACAGCAAGGGTGAGGGTATTCCTGCCAGACAGCAAAAAAGCCACAGGACGCGCCATAGTAATATGCCCGGGAGGAGGGTACACACACCTCGCTTTAGAGAAAGAGGGCTACAACTGGAGCGGATTCTTCAACAATATGGGTATTGCGGTGATAGTACTCAAATACCGCATGCCTAACGGCAACCCAGACGTACCTATCTCTGACGCCGAACAGGCTATGCGCCTCGTGCGCAGAAATGCTGCAAGCTGGCATATCAACACCAGCAACGTGGGCATCATGGGATCATCGGCGGGAGGACATCTGGCATCATACATAGCCGTCAACTCAAAGGGCGAGGCTAAGCCAGACTTCCAGATTCTCTTCTATCCCGTGATAACGATGATGGAGGGCTACTGCCACCGTGGCAGCCACGACGCACTGCTCGGAAAGAACCCCGGAAAGAAACGCGACCGCGAATACAGCAACGACATGCACGTGTCCCGGGTTACGCCAAGGGCATTCATAGCCCTCTGCGACGACGACGAGGTGGTTCTGCCTGCCAACGGAGTAAACTACTACACAGAGCTGTACCGCCACGATGTGCCGGGAGCACTCTACGTCTATCCTAAAGGCGGACATGGATGGGGAGCGACAATCGGTTTCGTACATAACATTGAGATGCAGATGAACCTCAAGGGATGGCTTGAGAGTTTCTAATCATAAAAAGACTTTTATTATTCAAACTTTTAATTATAATTATTTTTATGAGTTTAAAAATTGTAGTACTTGCAAAGCAGGTACCTGACACAAGAAATGTGGGCAAAGACGCCATGACTGCCGAAGGCACTGTCAACCGCGCCGCACTGCCCGCTATTTTTAATCCAGAAGACTTAAATGCCCTGGAGCAGGCTCTACGACTTAAGGAGCAGAATCCGGGCTCTACCGTTGGAGTGCTGACAATGGGGCCTCCACGCGCCGGAGAGATAATCCGTCAGGGATTATACAGAGGTGCTGACACGGGATGGCTCTTGACAGACCGACTCTTCGCCGGCGCCGACACTCTCGCAACAAGCTACGCGTTTGCTACGGCAATTAAGAAAATCGGAGATGTGGACATCGTCATCGGAGGCCGACAGGCTATCGATGGAGACACCGCACAGGTGGGACCACAGGTGGCTCAGAAACTGGGACTTAACCAAGTGACCTACGCTGAGGAGATACTGAAGATAGAGAATGGCAAAGCCACCATACGACGCGTTATAGACGGTGGTGTGGAAACGGTGGAGGCTCCACTGCCTGTGGTTATCACTGTAAACGGAAGCGCTGCGCCATGCAGACCATGCAACGCCAAATTAGTGATGAAATACAAATACGCCACATGCCCCATGGAACGCCCGGCAGAGGGCACTCCATACGACTATCTCTATGAGGAGAGACCTTATCTCACACTCAACCAGTGGAGCGTAGCTGACGTGGACGGCGATGCAGAGCAATGCGGACTGAGCGGATCACCCACAAAGGTGAAAGCTGTCAAGAACATCGTGTTCCAGGCAAAAGAGTCTAAATCACTGACCGGCTCAGACGACGACATCAACAACCTTATACAGGAATTATTAAACGAAAAGATTATTGGATAAGCTATGGAGAATGTTTTTGTATACATAGAAGTGGAAGGCACCAAGGTACAAGAGGTGTCACAAGAGTTGCTTACAAAAGGCCGTAAGCTTGCCAATCAGTTGGGAGTAGAGCTGCACGCTGTGGTGGCAGGAACAGGTATCAAAGGAAATGTAGAGGAAGAGATACTGCCATACGGCGTTGACAAACTCTTCGTTTTCGATGGTGAGGGACTGTTCCCATACACCTCTGCACCACACACAGACATCCTGGTGAACCTCTTCAAAGAGGAGAAACCACAAATATGTCTCATGGGCGCAACAGTGATAGGACGTGACCTCGGACCACGCGTAAGCTCATCACTGACAAGCGGTTTGACCGCTGACTGCACAGAACTGGAAATCGGTTCTTACGAGAGTAAGAAAGACGGTAAGGTGTACGACAACCTGCTGTATCAGATACGTCCTGCCTTCGGTGGTAACATCGTGGCAACAATCGTCAATCCCGACCATCGTCCGCAAATGGCTACTGTACGTAGCGGCGTGATGCAGAAAGCGATATATGAAGGCGAGTGCCGCAAGGAAGTCGTATATCCAGAAGTAAGCAAATATGTCAGCCCCGAGGCATACGTGGTAAAAGTACTGACCCATGAGGTGCAGGAGGCAAAACATAACCTTAAGGGCGCACCTATCGTTGTGGCTGGCGGATATGGAGTTGGATCAAAGGAGGGTTTCGACCAGCTCTTCCAACTCGCCAAAGTGCTGCACGGTGAGGTGGGCGGATCACGCGCTGCCGTTGACGCCGGATGGATTGACCACGACAGGCAGATTGGTAAGACAGGTGTCACAGTACATCCAAAAGTATATATCGCATGCGGCATAAGCGGACAGATACAGCATATCGCAGGTATGCAGGACTCTGGTATCATCATCAGCATCAACAGCGACCCGGACGCACCCATCAACCGCATTGCTGACTACGTTATTACCGGCACCGTGGAGGATGTCGTTCCAAAACTCATCAAGTATTACAAGCAGAACAGCAAATAAATATGAATATCAATCCAGAAATAGCATTCCACCTGCAGCATCCGCTGATGGAACGCATCGTAGAACTCAAAGAGAAGGGATACGAAGATAAAGATAAGTTTGAGGACGCACCGGTGGACTACGCCGATGCCATTGAGAACTATAAACGCATTCTTGAAATCACAACAGACGTGGCTACAAATATCATTGAGCCCAACTCTGAGGACGTTGACCTTGAGGGTCCACACCTTGAGAACGGACGCATGATATATGCCAGCAAGACATACGACAACCTCGACGCTACACGCAAGGCAGGACTGCACGGAGTATCCATGCCACGACGTTACGGCGGTCTGAACCTGCCCAACACAGTATTCTCAATGCTTAGCGAGGTTATATCAGCAGCCGACGCCGGTTTCCAGAATATATGGAGCCTGCAAAGCTGTATTGACACTCTCTATGAGTTCGGCAGCGAGGAGCAAAGACAAAAATACATACCACGCGTGTGCGCAGGAGAGTCTATGTCGATGGACCTCACTGAGCCTGACGCCGGCTCCGACCTGCAGCGTGTGATGCTGAAAGCCACATACGATGAGAAAGAAGACTGCTGGAGGCTGAACGGCGTGAAGCGTTTCATCACCAATGGTGACAGCGACATACACCTCGTACTGGCACGCTCTGAGGAGGGCACACGCGACGGACGAGGACTGTCAATGTTCATATACGACAAGCGTCAGGGTGGTGTTGACGTGCGCCACATAGAGCATAAGCTCGGCATACACGGCAGCCCGACATGTGAGCTGACATACAAAAACGCCAAGGCAGAACTGTGCGGAAGCACACGTATGGGTCTCATCAAGTATGTCATGGCGCTGATGAACGGTGCACGCCTTGGCATAGCCGCTCAGAGCGTGGGCGTAGAGCAAGAGGCATATAACGAGGGTCTGAAGT
>JAGDAU010000081.1 GCA_017959365.1 Prevotella sp. | reverse complement strand
AGACAAAGCCTCCGCCTGCCGTGATGCTATCCTTGCCCTGCTCGCTGACGGTCAACGGCATCATGTCACAGACCTCCGTTCCCTTGAGTATCCCTCAGCTGTCATCGATGCCACCCTTGCCCAACTGACCGAAGACGAGCAACTCCGCTGCGACGGCTGTTGGATACAGCTGCCATAGCACCTGATTTTGTATGTTTTTATATTCACAATGGAAGGAAGGAAATGATATAGTGAACACGAAAATATATAAAGCATATCTTTCGTGTGATAATGCTTCAGCATCGGCAGCACCTGCATACTATATAAGGCATATAAACCACTGGCCTTGGCGATAAGAAACAGAATTACAACAATAACGGTGCCAATCTGGATTTTGCCTGGTAAACACCATCGGACATAACTCCGAAAATAATAACAGAGTCCACTTTTAAAAGTGGACTCTGTTATATTATAACACCCTGAAGGGGTTATACCTTCTTGATGATGCTCATGCCTTGCTCTACGGCTTGCATGTTAAGGGGGATGAGGTGGTGGTGACGCTCCGGGAGCGACTTATAGAGGGCTTTGTTAAGTCCCTCGGTGCTTACCACGGGACACACCTTCAGCAGTCCGCCTAAGACAATCATGTTAAACACCTTGGCGTTGTTCATCTCTGCCGCCTTATCCATGGCGTCAATACGATATACTGTGATATCCTTACGCTTTGGCTCGTTGAGGATGCCGTAGCCGTCGTAGATAAGGATGCCGCCGGGTTTGAGCTTTGGCTCAAACTTATCCAGTGACGGCTGGTTGAGCACTATAGCCACATCATAATGGCTGAGGATAGGCGAGGAGATACGCTCGTCGCTCACGATAACCGTAACATTGGCGGTGCCGCCGCGCTGCTCCGGACCGTATGCCGGCATCCATGTCACCTCCTTGTCCTCCATAAGACCGGAATACGCCAGTATCTTACCCATCGACAGTACTCCCTGTCCTCCAAATCCGCTGATTATTATCTCTGTTTTCATTTCTCGCTTGTGTCTTTAAGTGTTCCTTTTGGATAGAACTTAAACATATTTTCTTTCATCCATTCATTAGCCTTTACGGGCGACAGCTTCCAACCGCTGTTGCAGGTGCTCACCACCTCAACGAGTGAGGAGCCCTTACCCTCCATAGAGAGCTCAAAGGCCTTGCGTATGGCTTTCTTTGTCTGTCTGATGGCAGCCACCGTCTCCACGCTCTGACGTGTCACGTAGGTGGTACCCTCCAGCTGGGCTGCAATCTCGGTAATCTTCAGTGGATAGCCGTGCAGGTCTGGCTGACGGCCGTAAGGACATGTGGATGTCTTCTGACCCATCAGCGTGGTGGGAGCCATCTGACCGCCTGTCATGCCATAGATGGCGTTGTTGATGAAGATCACCACAATGTTCTCGCCCCTGTTGAGGGCGTGTATCGTCTCACAGGTGCCAATGCACGCAAGGTCGCCGTCACCCTGATAGGTGAACACCAACCGGTCCGGCCACAGCCGCTTGATGGCTGTTGCTACTGCTGGTGCGCGTCCGTGGGCAGCCTCCTGCCAGTCGATGTCAAGGTAACGGTATGCGAAGACGGCGCAGCCCACAGGGCATACGCCCACTGTCTTCTCCTCCATGCCCATCTCTTCTATCACTTCCGCCACAAGCTTATGAACCACACCGTGGGAACATCCCGGGCAGTAGTGCATGGGTGTGTCGTTCATCAGCTTTGGCTTGGTATATACCAGATTTTCCGGTGATATTATATTGTTGTCCATAAACCTATTAGTTTTATGTTTTGCGTTGTATGTTTTGTGTTTTATGTTTTGTGTTAGATAGTGAATTAGATTTTCTATTTGACTATTGACTATTTACTATTCGTTCCCGTTCCCGTTCCCGTTGAAAATAGTTCCCGTTAACGTTCCCGTTCCCGTAGATTCTTCACCGCTGCCACTATCTCTTCCGGCTCCGGTACGATGCCGCCGAGTCTGCCGAAATGAGCCACTGGCACACTGCCGTTGACGGCGAGGCGCACATCCTCAACCATCTGACCGGCGTTGATCTCAACAGAGAGAATGCCCTTCATACGACCAGCCATCTCTGCTATTGCCTTCTCCGGGAACGGCCACAGTGTGATGGGACGCAACAGACCGAGGCGGATGCCCTCATGGCGTGCCATCTCGATGGCTTTCTCTGATATGCGTGCCGCACTGCCGAACGCCACTATCAGGTAGTCGGCGTCATCGGTGAGTAGTGTCTCATATCTCACCTCCGTCTCACGTATCTTACGGAATTTCTCCTGGAAACCGATGTTGCGGGCTTCCATCACCTCCGGCTTAAGCTCTAATGAGGTGTGTATGTTTGGCTGACGGTCGGGGGTGCGTCCTATGGTAGCCCACGGACATGTGCGGCGTATCTCCTCTTCGGTACGTCTGGCTTTCTGCTCTGGCAGCACCACCTTCTCCATCATCTGACCAATGACACCATCGCTGAGTATCATAGCCGGGTTGCGGTATTTAAACGCCAACTGGAATGCCAGCTCAACAAAGTCTGCCATCTCCTGCACCGACGCCGGCGCTAAGACGATGGTGTTATAGTCGCCGTTGCCGCCTCCGCGGGTAGCTTGGAAATAGTCGCTCTGTGACGGTTGTATCGTTCCCAATCCCGGACCGCCGCGCTGAACGTTGACGATTACTCCCGGGATCTCCGCTCCAGCCATATAGCTGATGCCCTCCTGCATGAGAGCCACGCCCGGACTGGAGGATGTGGTCATCACCATCTTTCCCGCTCCTGCGCCGCCATACACCATATTGATGGCAGCCACCTCGCTCTCAGCCTGCAATACCACCATTCCTGTGGTCTCCCATGGCTTAAGTAGCGAGAGGGTCTCTATTATCTCACTCTGGGGTGTTATAGGATAGCCGAAGAATCCGTCAGCGCCACAGCGTATGGCTCCCCATGCTATCGCCTCATTACCTTTTAACAGTATCGCTTCTTGTTGTGCCATATCCGTTTACTCCATTTTCTTTTTATACACTGTTATGCACCCGTCAGGGCATACTATAGCGCATGAGGCACACCCTATGCAGTCATCAGGCCTGATGGCTGCTACGTAAGGATAGCCATGCACGTTTACTTTCTTATCAGCCATACCAATCACATCCTTAGGACATGCCTCTACACATAGTGCGCAGCCCTTACACCTGTCGGTGTTGACAACTATGGCTCCTTTTATCTTGCTCATCTAATTCTATTTACTATTTGACAATTTACTATTTCTTCGTGATTATTTATTTTTTACAGGTACTCAGGCGAGCAAAGCTCGGAGTCCTATTGATTAGTTTCGCTATTGAGAGTCAAAACTATTTAACACAAAACAGAAAACATAAAACACATAACACAACACACCTCATGGATTATATATATCCTTGCAATAGTAGTTGAGGATATTGTCAAGCATCTGCTTTGCTGTGACAGCCGGACTGTCTGGATCCAGCGCAATGGCCTCCATATAGCTGTTGAGAGCCTCCTGCCAGTTGCCCTGGCGCCGGTATTCATTGCCCTGCTGATAATATTCGTCTGCTGTCATAATTTCACTTTCAACTTTCAACTTGTCAACTTGTTAACTTGTTAACAAGTTATGAGGTTTTGAGGGTCTTCTTTGAAGCGCTGAGTGTGTTCTTCATCAGTGAGCAGATGGTCATCGGACCAACGCCACCCGGTACTGGAGTGATGAAACTGCATTTCTCAGCCACTTCGTCAAACTTCACATCACCATTGAGGCGGTAGCCGCGTTTCTTAGTGGCGTCCTCCACACGTGTGGTACCGACGTCTATCACTACGGCACCCTCCTTCACCATGTCGGCGGTGACAAAGTCTGGGCTGCCAATGGCGGCTATGATAATATCCGCCTCACGGCACTCTTCCTTCAGAGTGGCGGAGTGAGAGTGGCATACCGTGACGGTGGCGTCGCCGTATTCCTTCTGCATCATCAGCTGAGCCATGGGTTTACCCACGATATTGCTCCTGCCGAGGATGACGCATTTCTTACCCGATGTGTTGATGTTGTAACGCTGTAGCAGGGTGAGGATGCCTAATGGTGTGGCGGAGATGAAGCAGGGCAAGCCTATTGCCATACGACCCACATTGATGGGGTGGAAACCGTCAACATCCTTTCTGTAGTCAATAGCCTCGATGATGTGCTGAGCGTCGATATGACGTGGTAATGGCAGCTGTACGATGAATCCGTCGATGTCTTCATCCTTGTTCAGTTTGTCCACACAGTCGAGTAACTGTTGCTCGGTGATGTCATCCTCAAAACGTATCAATGTGGATGTGAACCCGCATTGCTCGCAGGCAATCACCTTGTTTTTGACGTAAGTCTCTGACCCACCGTCATGACCTACTAACACAGCGGCAAGATGTGGGCGTTTGCCACCTTTTGCCACGATGCTCTTCACTTCCTCGGCTATCTCTGCCTTGATGGCAGCCGCCGTAGCTTTTCCGTCTATCAGTTGCATTATATACTATTTTATTTAAGTTTCGCTTTCGCTCAACATATTGGTTTAAAGTTGAATGTTTAAAGTTGAAAGTGAATTAGAGTTGTGTTGTATGTTTTGTGTTGTATGTTTTACGTTAGATAGATTTGCTGGTCGGTGAAAATCTGTTCCCGTTAAAACAATTATTAATTTTTAATTCTT
>JAGDAU010000080.1 GCA_017959365.1 Prevotella sp. | reverse complement strand
TTGAGATAATACCATCTGCTACATCGGCAAACTTCGTGAGGTCAGCCTCGTGTAGGGGATGATACATAGCCATAACCTCGTTGATACCCAAGCCTTTCCTGTGCAAATATGCAAAACTGCGGCGCGAAAGCCACTGATAGTAGGCAAGTACCCAACCAGCCCAATACTCTGGGCCTACGGTATAGGTGCCGTCGTTCTCCTTCAGAACCGTTCCACCAGAGGCTTCCACAACACAGTCAGCCAACTCAGCCCCTGACATGCCCACTAAATATCGGGGATTGCCAGCTGCGAACTGACGTGACACATTGCACGAGAGGAACTTCTGGTAGAAATCCTCGATAGGGTAACCGTACTTGCGCACACCACAATCCATCATCACTGCAAGGTTGCGCATGGCATTATTAAGATATGTCTTTTTATATGCCCTGGCCATTTTTCCAATTGTTTCTGATGATGTCTAAAACGTATATCTCGTTTTCTGCCACGGGTTTGGTGGCAATATGACGATAGCGGACACGGGCTTCCTCGTCGCGAGACTTGTACTCTTTATCTTTAAAAACCACTAAGAGCGTCAACCACCATTGCAGCCTCGCTTAATGCCATTGCGGGACTGATGGGGAGGCTCAGCTCCTCTGCTGCAAGGCGCTCTGTGACAGGCAGCGACAGACGGGAGTATTGCTTATAGCACTCTTGCTTGTGTGGTGGTATGGGGTAATGACACTGAGTACCGACACCATTCTGCCGCAGATAGTCACACAATGCGTCACGCTTGCCATCAGCAACGAGGATTGGAAACAGGTGATATACGTTATTCTCATCCGGGAGACGCTGAGGCAGTGTAATAAGCGGATTGCTGATATGCTCATAATAATAAGCCGCTATCTGCTGACGACGGGCATTATCCTCATCCAAATGCCTCAACTTGACATCAAGGACGACTGCCTGAATCTCATCCAACCTGCTGTTACGCCCCGCATACCTGAAGACATACTTACGTGAAGAACCGTAGTTTGCTAAAGCACGTATGGTGTCAGCCAATCGTTTGTCGTTTGTGGTTACCGCTCCCCCATCGCCTAACGCCCCGAGGTTCTTACCGGGATAGAAGCTGTGGCCGGCGGCATAGCCGATGGAGCCTGTACGCCGGTCGCCGTAGCGGCAGCCGTGAGCCTGGGCATTATCCTCCACTAATCTCAAACCGTATTTCTCACACAGCCCACCTATCCGCTCTGTATATGCGCAACGTCCATACAGGTGTACCAAAAGTATGGATTTTGTTAGCGGGGTGATGACTTTCTCTATCTGCTCGTCATCTATCTCAAGCGTGTCCGGACGCGGCTCCACAAATACGGGTGTCAGCCCATTCTCTGTGATGGCGAGAACAGAAGCGATAAATGTATTGGCTGGTACGATTACCTCATCACCCGGCCGCATAATGCCAAGCTCTATAAACGCCCTGTAAATCCATATCAGTGCGTCAAGACCGTTACCTACGCCAACGCAATATTGAGTGCCGATATAATCAGCGTAATTCTGTTCAAAAGTCTCATTCTCCTTCCCCTGAAGGTACCAGCCAGAGTTGACGACCCTGCTGACAGCCTCGTTGATCTCAGTTCCATGCAGAGCTGTAACATCTTTTAGTGAAAGGAATGGAATGTTCATTGTCTCTTATATGCTAAAAACTCATCGTAGTCGTGGATATAGTCATCGGCGTCATACAGCTCTGACGCCAGAACCATACACACGCTGCCTGATGAGAAGTCTTCAAGGGTACGCCAGATGCCCGGCACCACAAGCAGTCCCTGATAGGGCCTGTTGAGTATGAAGGAGCGCTTAACCTCACCATCGTCAAGGGTCACCTTGAAACTGCCGCTGGCAGCTATTATCAGCTGTGACAACTCCTTATGGGCGTGTGAGCCTCGTGACTCTCCGCCGGGTACGTCATACAGATGGTATGTGCGCTTAACCTCAAAGGGCACATCCTTGTTGTTTTCCACAACGGAGATGTTTCCCTGTGGAGAATGATGCTTGCTCAACTCTATGATTGTGCAGTCGTAAACCTTACTCTTTCTCATTGAACACTTGTCAGAAACTCCTCATAGTCGTAGATATAGTCATCAGCATCATACTTCGTTGATGACAAGACCAGGGCGAGGGAGTTGGTCGAGAAATTATCCATCTCGCGCCACATGCCCTTGGGAACATAAAGCCCGTAATACGAACGGTTCAGGTGGTAGGTTCTCTTTTCTTTGCCGTCATCAAGATGTACATCAAAACTGCCGGACATGGCAACGATGAACTCCTGATTCTCCTTATACGCATGACCGCCGCGGCACTCGCCTCCAGGGACATCGTAGATCCAGTATGTGCGCTCTATCTTGAACGGGATATCTATATTTTCCTCTATGACAGACAGGTTACCACTGGCATCATGGTATTTGGACAGCTGTATGAACCTTGGTTCTTCTCTCATTTTATACGCTACGAAGTGAGAATGTAAAAAATAACAATTGTTTCCAGATACTACACGATTCAGTCGCAATGGAAGATGTCACGGGTATAGACTTTGTCTTTCACATCTTCGAGCGCTGGGGTGAAGCGGTTGGCGATAATGGCATGGGAGAGTCGTTTAAACTCACTGAGGTCATTGATGACGCGCGACCCGAAGAATGTGGTACCATCGGCAAGCGTGGGCTCATAGATTATCACCTCAGCGCCTTTTGCCTTGATCCTCTTCATCACGCCCTGAATACTGCTCTGACGGAAATTATCGGAGTTACTCTTCATGGTAAGCCTATAGACACCGATCACGCAATGACGCTCTTCAGCGGGGTTATAGTTGCTGCGGTTGCGATAGTCATAATAACCGGCTTTACTAAGTACCTGATCTGCTATAAACTCCTTACGTGTACGGTTGCTCTCAACAATTGCCTGTATAAGGTTCTCCGGCACATCAGCGTAGTTAGCCAAGAGCTGTTTGGTGTCTTTAGGAAGGCAATAGCCACCATAGCCGAAACTGGGGTTGTTATAATAGTCACCTATCCTGCTGTCATAACATACGCCGTTTATTATATCCTTGGTTTTCAGACCTTTCACCTCAGCATATGTATCAAGTTCATTGAAGAAACTCACCCTGAGGGCGAGATACGTGTTGGCGAACAGCTTAACCGCCTCTGCCTCGGTAAGCCCCATGAAAAGTGTAGGGATATCCTGACGGATAGCCCCCTGCTGCAACAGGTTGGCGAAGGTGTGAGCAGCTTTGTCGAGACGCTCGTCTCCCTCCGGCCTGCCGATGATGATGCGCGAGGGATAGAGGTTGTCATATAGAGCCTTGCTCTCGCGCAGGAACTCAGGTGAGAAGATGATATTGTCACACCCGTACTTACGTCTTACTGACTCTGTGTAACCCACGGGAATGGTTGACTTTATCACCATCATAGCATTGGGATTAAGACGCATCACAAGCTCTATGACCTCCTCCACGTGTGAGGTGTCAAAATAGTTGCGAACAGGATCGTAATTGGTGGGTGTAGCGATAATAACGAAGTCAGCGTCTTTGTATGCTTCCTCTGCATCGGTTGTAGCAGTAAGGCTCAACTCCTTCTCAGCCAGGTATTTCTCGATATACTCATCCTGAATAGGCGACTTTCGGTCGTTAATCATGCTCACCTTCTCTGGTACGACATCAATCGCCACAACCTTGTTGTGCTGACTCAACAGCACTGCCATGCTCAATCCCACATAGCCAGTGCCGGCAACAGTTATATTCATAACTAAATCAAAATAAATAATTTACGGTTTCACAAGTCAGCAAGTCACGACACGTTCACATATACGACAAAATCTCCCCGCGCAGGTATGCGCGAGTGACGGAAAAAAATATGACGTATCTCTCACTAATTGTGAAACCACCTCTAAAGGCACGTATTACGCTGATTATCATAAACATCAGCTAACATGTCTTCGCAGAAACAAAAATAGTAATCCGATTACGCTGCAAAGGTACAAATATTTTTTTATTTCAGCGATATTTATTTAAAAAATAAATATAAATTCGCAAAGTTTGATGTTTTTAGTCAAATATGTTTGTATGTTTTCAAGAAAAATAATACTTTTGCGGACAAAATAACAACTATGATTACCAAAAACATACAAAGAACTATTTTCCATGCGTCCATTCTGTGTCTGTGTCTGACGGCATGTGAAAGCGCCGGTGATGATGACAACAACAGTAGCGGTGACAACAGCGCTGTGATAGTGATAGAGGGTCAGCCATTAGCAGGATATCTGGGATGCTCACACTTAGGCGAATCGCGTGAAAACCTTGAGGCAACGCTGACGAAAGACAAGAGAAAATACCAAACCTCAACAATCGGCGACAAGGTGACCATAACCTCCGACAAAAGCGGAACACACGAGACATATACCATTGAGGATAACAAAGTAACAGAGATACAGACTATCCAAAAATGGAGCCTCAAACCCAAGACTGAGAGAGAGGCTGCGGTACCATGTGTCCGGTTTACCGAAGAATGCGACAACTGGTCGAAGACCTACGGCGCCCCTGTCAGTGACGACAGGACTGATTATCTAACCACTCCAGAGAAGATGGCCGACATTGGGCTTAGTATAATAAGCGGTTCATTTTCAATGTCATGCGAGTGGTCATTACCAGACATTTACGCTAATATTACCCTTAGCAAAAGGGATGATAATGTTTCCGGTTATAAAATCACCAAAAACATAGCAACAATATGACAACAAAAAGGGAGGTGTCAAGTAAAACTTAACACTTCCCACTATCTCAGTTTGTCCGAATAATTCCGACTGATTAGTTCTTGAAGAAGTCTTTCACAGACTCGTTGGGAACCATCTGCTCATCAAAGATGTAAGCACCTGTCTTGGGGCTCTTTACCATCTTGATAACCTTTGTGTAAGCCCTTCCATCCTTATTACCTTCATGGAGGGTAGCAACGGTTTTCTTAGCCATAATGTAAAATAATTATATAAGATAATTGTTATTACTTAATCTCCTTGTGTACAGTCATGCGCTTAAGAATCGGGTTGTATTTCTTAAGTTCCAAGCGCTCTGCCGTATTCTTACGGTTCTTGGTAGTGACATAACGGCTTGTACCAGGCAGACCGCTATTCTTCATCTCTGTGCACTCCAGGATTACCTGTACTCTGTTTCCCTTAGCTTTCTTGGATGCCATATCTTATTCTCCTATAACTTTAATGTCCTTCCAATCAACATAGCCCTTCTCGACAGCCTGCTTCAGAGCGGCGTCAAGACCTACTTTATTGATAAGGCGCAGACCAGCTGCACTGATTTTTAATTGTATCCAGAGTTGCTCTTCAACATAGTAGAATTTCTTGCTGAAAAGGTTGACGTCAAAGCGTCTCTTGGTGCGATGCTTTGAGTGAGACACATTGTTACCTACCTGTGCCTTCTTTCCTGTGATTTGACAAATTTTCGACATCTCTATCTAAACTTTTTAGTATACGTTTTTGATACTTATTCCAAACAGCGTGCAAAATTACTCAATTTCATTGGATTGACAAAATATTCGCATAAGGAAACCGCCGATTTAAGAACTTTTAACAAGAAAATCATGAAACATGTGGAGTGCCTTGTTGGTTGCAACGGCAAGATTGACATCTCTACCATTGTTTTCGCTCAGCATAAATGTCTCTATTTCCTCTGTATCTCCACAGGCAAGCCAGATGGTACCGACGGGGGCCTCCTTACCACCACCGGGACCGGCATAACCGGTAACGGCAATAGCATAGTCCACCTTCATACGGCTGATGACACCCTTCACCATCTCACGCGCCACTTCCTCGCTCACAGCACCCTTCTCCTCTAACAACTGGGGGTTGACACTGAGTAAGTCGGCTTTTACCTCGTCAGTATAAGCCACTATGCCACCTTTGAAATAATTAGACGCCCCGGGTACGGCAATAATTGCCTCTGCCACTCTGCCTCCTGTACAGCTTTCTGCCGTAGCGAGGCTTTTCTCCTTATTATAAAGCAACTGCCCTATCTCTTTACTAAGTATCTTATTCTCAAAATTCATATTCTCAAAAACTTTAAAATCTCAGAAACTCTATTTGAATGTCACCTTCGAGAAAGCTGGCTTATCTATCTCACAGAAATCGCCATCAAGGTATTTGTAATACCCTGTGATGCCGATCATAGCAGCATTATCTGTGGTATAGCTGAACTTCGGGATATATATTTTCCACCCATATTTCTTTGCATGCTCATGGAAGGCGTTACGCAGTCCGTTGTTGGCTGACACGCCGCCCGCAACGGCAATATGCCTTATCCTTGTCTGTTTGGCGGCAAGGCGCAGCTTGCGCATCAGAATATCAACAATGGTAAACTCCAGACTGGCTGCTATATCCTCTTTGTGGTGCTCGATAAAGTCAGGATCCTCTGCCACCCATTTGCGCATGGAATAAAGGAAAGACGTCTTCAGACCACTGAAACTATAGTCTAACCCGGGTATATGTGGCTCGGCAAACTTATAAGCATGAGGGTTGCCCTGACGCGCCAACTTGTCGATAATGGGTCCGCCGGGATATCCCAGCCCCATCACCTTGGAGCATTTGTCTATCGCCTCACCTGCGGCGTCGTCTATTGTTTGTCCGAGCACCGTCATGTCGTTGTAGGCATTTACTTTCACTATCTGTGAGTTACCGCCACTCACGAGCAGACAGAGGAATGGCAGTGGCGGAGCGCTGTTGTCATCGTCGCTCTCTTTTATAAAATGTGCCATTACATGCCCCTGCAGATGGTTGACATCTATCATCGGGATATTCAGCGACCTTGCCAGACCCTTGGCAAAGCTGACACCCACAAGCAATGAGCCCATCAGTCCCGGGCCGCGGGTGAACGCCACCGCCGACAGGTCTGCCTTGGTAATACCGGCACGCCGTATTGCCTGATCCACTACAGGCACAACATTCTGCTGATGAGCACGACTTGCCAATTCTGGCACCACGCCACCATAGTCTTTATGTACCTGTTGAGATGCCGTGACATTACTGAGCAGAACACCATCACGCAACACAGCTGCCGACGTATCGTCGCAACTGCTCTCTATCGCAAGTATATATACTGGTTTATCCAATTGAAAATTAAAAATTGAAAAATGAAAATTATCCCATGTCAATACGTCAAAATCTCGACACCTGTCTCTGTCATAAGGAAAGTATGCTCCCACTGCGCGCTGGGTAGTTCATCGTATGATATCACCTCCCATCCGAAGGGATCATCCTCGTCAACAAAGACTTTCCAACTGCCCATGTTTATCATTGGCTCTATGGTAAATACCATTCCCGGCACGAGGAGCATACCTGTTTTCTTCTTACCATAATGCTCCACGTCAGGCTCCTCGTGGAATTTGAGCCCCACACCGTGTCCGGCGAGGTCTCTCACCACGCCGTAATGATATTTTCTCGCATGTTTCTCTATGGCGTTGCCTATATCTCCCACAAAACCCCATGGCTTGGCAGCTTCAGCGCCTATCATCAGGCATTCCTTTGCCACCCTGACAAGCTGTTCCTTTTCGGGTGTTGTCTGACCTATGATAAACATACGTGACGCATCGGCGTAATAACCGTCTAAGATAGTGGTGAAATCAACATTGATGATATCACCCTCCATCAGGACATCATCTTCCTTGGGTATGCCGTGACACACCACCTCATTGATGCTTGTACACACCGACTTAGGGAAACCCTCATAGCCAAGGCATGCCGGTGTAGCTCCATGCTTGGCGCATACATCGTTACATATCTCGTCTATCTCAAGGGTGTTCATTCCCTCGTGAATATTGGCAGCCACAGTGTCAAGCACTTCGGTGTTTACCAAACCGGCACGCCGTATTCCCTCGATCTGTTCCGGGGTCTTAATAAGGTCACGCGTGGGAACAAGCGCCCCACGCGCCTCAAGTGCCATGATTTTTCTGTCAAAATCCGTTGGCTCCTGCCCTTTCAGCGGATGCCAACGTCTTTTTTTAAAACTTATTACAGCCATTACCTCTTCTCTGGTGCCAATGTGTAATAATATGTCCAGTAGTCATATATCTTTGACACCTCAACGAATATCACCCTGTTTTGCATCAGCGTGGCGCTGGCGCCCGGCTCACTCTCAAATTTGATGATATACTCGTTGCCACTGCTGTCAGTGCAGTCAAACTGCTCACCGGTAACACCATCCTTGGTTGACACTGGATAGGTCTTGTTGACGGTGTATTTCTTCTTGTTAACAAAGATAGTCTTGCCGTCACGTACAATCTGGAAATCGTTGAGCGGCTCAGCTTTTCCAAACTGTTCTGTTTTCTTATCTTTCACCGACTTGGCAAGCACCTCGTATGAGATTTTCTGTGCCATTGCCGTCATTGAGAAAACCATCAACACGGCCATAATAATCATTTTCCTCATATCAAATTATTTTTCTTTTATTCATTATTCTTTTACCTTTCTCCATTCACCTTTCACCAAAATTAAAGACGTAAATATCTTATATTGGTTTAAAATCTCTTTTTCGCCCGGTCCATCTCCCTGCGGTCTTCCTTCTCTTTCATCGTCATGCGCTTGTCATACTGCTTCTTACCTCTGCACAAGGCAATATCAACCTTGGCACGCCCGTTATCATCGATGAATATCAATGTCGGCACGATGGTATAGCCCGGCTGTTTCTCCGCATCCGCCAGTTTATATATCTCACGTTTGTTAAGCAACAGTTTACGGTCGCGCTTTGCCTCGTGATTGGCAAAAGAACCATAGAAATACGGTGAGATGTTCATTCCCTTTACCCATATCTCGCCATTGATAATATAGCAATAACTGTCAACCAAAGAGGCTTTACCTGCCCTGATTGACTTTATCTCTGTGCCTGTCAGCACTATGCCTGCGGTATATTCCTCAACGAAGAAATACTCAAATGAGGCTTTTTTGTTTTTTATCTGAACCGGACTCTTCTTGCGAAGTTCCTGTTGTTGTTTATTCATTATTACTCTATTATTGCGAATTTCTCGATGTTCTCGTCTATGTAATAGGCTATCTTGGCAGTCCACAACTCCTCTTTGTCAACAAAGGTGTCATCGGCGTCATCAAAATCCGGATAGCGTTCAAAGAGCGACATAAACTCATCATCACTGCAGTCAGCCTCAATCTCCTTTC
This sequence comes from Prevotella sp., assembly GCA_017959365.1. Taxonomy (GTDB): domain Bacteria; phylum Bacteroidota; class Bacteroidia; order Bacteroidales; family Bacteroidaceae; genus Prevotella. The sequence goes on along the minus strand of JAGDAU010000080.1, from coordinate 19,388 downwards.
CATACTTGAAATACAGACGCCTCACCTTATTAATCAATTTTGAGAGGTCATCTAACCCCCACTCCGCCACGGCAGCGGCAAATGGATTACGGAAGAAAAACGGACCGTAGCCATTGTGTATCAGCTGTATAAATCCGCCGTCCATAACCTCCTCATGTAGCCAGTACCAGCCGATCAATGTCAGTTGGTCAGCATTCAGCTCACACATATTGTCAGCTGTGAGCGTACCGTCAATGGCCGCAAGCAGGGCATCGGTAAACACTCCGACGAAAGCGTCGGATCCTTGAGTAGCCGCCTGCCTGAGCTTTTCGTCACTTACTGTTATTTTTCTCATATCAGAGTGCAAAGTTAATGCAAAATAATGGAAGAAAACGTTTTCTGAGGCATAATTTTTCATCATTAACAAAAAAAATGTTATTTTATTTGTTGTTTTACGGTGTAATGAGTATCTTTGTAGTATGAAATACGGCTTTATGACTTTTATATTGTTTCTTTATGCCATAGTAATGACAGCTCAGAGAAACGAAATTTACGACGACAGGATACAGTCGTTGCAGGTGGTTGCTAACGGCGACTGGCTAAGTCCGCCTGTTATGGAGCTGCACGATGGTAGAGTGAGCATTGACTTTGACGATATGACTCACGAATACACTCGATATACATATAAGTTGGAGCATTGTAACTGGAACTGGACCAAGAACGATGAGATATTTGACAGTGACTACTGCGAGGGCTTTACAGAGGGCAACACCATAGACGATGTGCAGGAGTCGCTGCTAACCAACACTCTATATACCCACTACAGTCTCAAATTGCCAAATAATGAGTGTAAGATGAAGATTAGCGGCAACTATAGGGTTACCGTTTATGATGAGAATGCCGGCAACATTCCTGTATTCTCCGCATGTTTCATGATTACTGAGCCTAAAGCCAAACTGATGACTCTCGGGATGAGCATCACAGGAAACACTGACGCTGGTTTCAACACCCATTTCCAGCAGGTTGCCATGACACTCAATTATGGCAAGCTGTACACCGTTACAGACCCCACACGACAACTGAAGACCGTGGTGACGCAAAACGGAAGATGGGACAATGCCCGTTGGAACGCCAAACCACAGTTTGTAAGACATGACGGATTCGCATGGGACCATTGCCGCGACTACATATTCGATGGAGGGAATGAATACCATCAGTTTGAAATTCTAAGCACAGATGTAGCCGCTATGGGTATTGACAAGATACGCTGGGACGGAACAGAATACCACGCATACCCGTTTGTTAGCAAGATACGCCTCAACTACCTGTATGACGAGGACGCAAAAGGCGCATTTTACATTCGCAACAGCGATAATATAGGCAATGACTACCAAAGTGACTATATGACAGTGCACTTTGAGCTTGAGACTCCAAGACCAGCCGACGGGGAAGTATATGTCAACGGACAATGGACCCACGACTCTTTCCTGCCGAAATACAAGATGGAATATAATGACAACGCCAAGCGATATGAGTGTGAGATACCACTTAAATTAGGCTATTACTCTTATCAGTATGTGCTGGTGAAAAACGGTGTTGCAGGGATAATGCCCACCGAGGGTAACTTCTTCCAGACCCAAAATAATTACCAGGCCCTTGTTTATTACCGTGAGACAGGCGGGCGCACTGACCGGCTGGTGGCATATACTCAAGTGGCGGCACGATTCTGACTTTTGGCACGATATTTGCACAAACCATATTGAGTGAACAGAAAAAGATTGTATTAATCATAATTAGCGCCATAGGGATGACAAAACCTACAAGGTGCACACGACAAGAAAAAAAATGAATCAATTTTCACCCAAAGTATCTGAGATACTGGCATTTAGCAGAGAAGAAGCAACACGTTTGGCAAGCGACAGCGTGGGGCCGGAGCATCTGTTGCTTGGTATATTAAGAGAGAAAGACGGACCTGTGAATGATATTTTCAACAGGTTGCATATAAATATTGGCAATGTGAAGACCGCACTCGAAATGAGGATTAAAGAAACGGAATCTGGCAAGATGCTTAATTCCACAGACTTAGTGCTCAACGACAGGGCTAATAACATTTTGCGCCTTGCCGTCTTGGAAGCAAGGGTGCAAAAGACAAAGGTGGTTGAGGTGGAGCATGTCCTCTTAGCCATACTGCACGACAACGCTACCAATGCAGCCAAGGAAGTGCTTGAGATCAACAGCCTCAACTATGAGGATGCCCTGACACTGCTACGCTCTAAGTCATCACCGGCAAAAGACAGTTCCGGCATTAACGATGATGACGATGATGACGAGGTGGCAGAGATGGAGCCAAAGGACGGTGCGTCACAGCAGACAAAGTCTAAGACGGCTGAGAAGCAGCAGGACACTAATACGCCAATATTGGACAACTACTCCACTGACCTCACTCAAGCTGCCAGGGATGGCAGTCTGGATCCCGTTGTGGGCAGGGAAAAGGAGATAACAAGGGTTGTGGAAATCCTCGGCAGGAGAAAGAAAAATAATCCCATACTAATTGGTGAGCCTGGTGTGGGAAAGAGTGCCATCGTGGAAGGTCTTGCCCAGAGAATAGCGGACCAGACCACTTCTCCCGTGCTTTTTGGCAAACGCCTTGTGTCACTCGACATGACGGCTGTTGTGGCTGGAACTAAGTACAGAGGACAGTTTGAGGAGAGAATAAAAAGACTCATAAAGGAGTTGGAGCAAAATCCAGACATCATAATTTTCATTGATGAAATACACACCATGGTGGGAGCCGGCAGCACCCCGGGATCAATGGATGCCGCCAATATTCTCAAACCCGCATTGGCAAGGGGTACCATACAGTGTATCGGAGCAACCACATTGGATGAGTTCCGTAACAGCATTGAAAAAGACGGTGCCCTGGAGCGCAGGTTCCAGAAGGTGATAGTTGACCCCACTACAGCCGATGAGACCCGTGAGATACTCCACAACATCAAGGAGAGATACGATAAACATCATCATGTTACATACTCTGATGAGGCTATCGAGGCATTTGTCAAGTTGACAGAGCGTTATATAAACGACCGTCACTTCCCCGACAAGGCTATTGACGCACTCGACGAAACCGGCAGTAAGGTTCATCTGCAGCACGCTCAGATACCACCTGAGATAACAGCCATAGAGAATGAGATACGCGACGTTAAACGCCGCAAACAAGGCGCTGTGAAAAACCAGAAGTTTGAGCTCGCCGCCAACTACCGTGACAAGCAGACAATGCTTGAGAGCCAGCTGGCAGAGGCAAAGCAGAAATGGACTAACGGTGAGACAGGAGCCCGTGAGACGGTAACAGAGTTGAATGTGGCTGAGGTTGTCTCGATGATGAGCGGCATTCCCGTTCAGCGTATGGCTGAGGCTGAGGGTATTCGCCTGCGTAATATGGCTGATGACCTGAAGAAGATGGTGATAGCACAAGACAATGCCATCAATAAGATGGTAAAAGCCATTCAGCGCAACCGGGTAGGGCTGCGTGACCCCAACCACCCCATTGGAGCGTTTATGTTCCTTGGCCCCACGGGTGTGGGTAAGACATACCTTGCTAAGAAACTCGCGGAACACATGTTTGGTAGCGCAGAGGCCCTTATACGCATCGACATGAGTGAATACACCGAGAGTTTCAACACGAGCCGCCTCATTGGCGCACCTCCGGGATATGTGGGATATGAGGAAGGAGGCCAGCTCACTGAGCAAGTACGTCGCAAGCCTTACTCCATAGTACTTCTCGACGAGATTGAGAAGGCTCACAGCAATGTGTTTAACATGCTCTTGCAAGTCCTTGACGAGGGCCGCCTTACAGATGGTAACGGCAGACTCATTGACTTCCGCAACACGGTGATTATCATGACCAGCAACGCCGGCACAAGGCAGTTGAAGGAGTTCGGACGCGGTGTGGGCTTCAATGCCGGAGCTATGGGGCTTGCCATGGATGAGAAGGATAAAGAGTATGCCCGTAGCATCATACAAAAAAGCCTGAGCAAGCAGTTTGCACCAGAGTTCCTCAACCGTCTTGACGAGATTATCACCTTCGACCAGCTTGACCTTAAGGCTATTAAGAAGATTATAGACATTGAGCTGACCGGACTTCACAAGCGTCTTGCCGACATGGGTTATACCATGACCTTGAGTGATGACGCCAAGGAGTTTGTGGCTACCAAGGGATACGACGTCCAGTTTGGCGCAAGACCGCTTAAGAGAGCTATCCAGACCTATATCGAGGATGGCATCTGTGAGAAGATCCTTGGCGGCGACCTCAAACAGGGTGATAATATCACCATCACCAAAGAAGGTGAGGCACTGAAATTCGATGTCAATGTTACTTTTTCTTAATTGAACGCTATTAGAAAGTAAAGATTTGCATATTTGAAAATTTATACTTAATTTTGCACCTTGTTTATTGAAAGTACAAAATTAAGTATAATATTTTCAGATGAGACAGTTTAAAATAGTGGACAATATATTTGGGTGGCTCGCATTTGTAATAGCCGCTTACGTATATTGCTCCACAATAGAACCTACGGCAAGTTTCTGGGACTGCCCTGAGTTTATCACTACAGGTTACAAACTCGAAGTCGGTCATCCACCAGGAGCTCCTTTTTTCATGCTCACCGCCAACTTGTTCAGCCAGTTGACAAGCGATCCCACGCAGGTAGCTAAGATGGTCAACATGATGAACGCACTCCTCAGCGCAGCGTGTATAATGTTTCTCTTTTGGAGCATTTCACATCTCACAAGGCGTTTGCTTATTGAGAAGTGGGAAGAGCTGACAATCGGCAAAACCATTGCCATAGAGGCATCGGCAATGGTAGGTGCCCTGATTTATTGCTTCAGCGACACATTCTGGTACAGTGCCGTAGAGGGTGAGGTATATGCTTATAGCTCCGCATTCACAGCTCTTGTTTTCTGGCTCATACTGAAATGGGAAGACCATGCCGACGAGCCTCACAGTGACCGCTACCTCGTATTGATAGCTTATATGACAGGAGTATCCGTGGGTGTACACCTGCTTAATCTGTTGTGTATTCCGGCTATCGTACTGGTGTGGTACTACAAGCGTAACAAGGACGCAAACCTCAAAGGCTCAATCTTATACCTGCTGCTATCGTTTATCATCGTGGTAGCCGTGCTCTATGGTGTTGTGCCTGGCATCATCACCGTGGGCGGATGGTTTGAACTGTTCTTTGTCAATGCCCTCGGGATGCCGTTTAACACGGGTCTCATCATTTATATTTTCCTGCTCATAGCCACTGTGATATGGGCTATTTACGAGAGCTACACCCAGAAGAGCGCCTCAAGGGAGAATATCTCATTTCTCTGTGTAGTCGGTATGCTTGGCATTCCTTTCTATGGATTCGGGTGGCAGGCACTGCTGATAGGCATTGTGGTGTTGGTCATTCTGGCATTTGCCCTCACTATCAAGAAAAATGGCGTAAGGGTTATATCATCAAGAATTAAGAATACTACGCTATGCTGCATGCTAATGCTCATGATCGGCTATTCATCATACGCAGTGATTGTCATCAGGTCGTCTGCCAACACGCCAATGGACCAGAACTCACCGGAGGACATCTTCACTTTGGGCAACTATCTCAGCCGCGACCAGTATGGTTACAGACCATTGCTCTACGGACAGACATACAATAGTGAGTGGGCATTCGGAGAGCAGACCGCTGACGGCTACGTAAGACCGAAGATGACAAAGGGCGCGCCAATCTACGAGCGCAAGGAGAAAGCGTCCGCCGACGAGAAAGACTCTTATTTCGTGGCAAGCACCAAAGACAACCTCATATATGAGCAAAACGTCTTCTTCCCACGCATGTACAGCGAGGCTCATCGTGCCGCTTACGAGTCGTGGCTGGGAGGCATACAGGGCAGACAAGTACCATCTGTACACAACCCGGAGCAGTCTCTCACCATTCCCACAGCAGCAGAGAACCTCAGGTTCTTCCTCTCCTATCAATGTAATTTCATGTACTGGAGATATTTCATGTGGAACTTCGCAGGACGTCAGAACGACATCCAAGGTAATGGCGAACTGGAGCACGGTAACTGGATAACCGGTTTTAAGGCTTTCGACAATATGCTCTATGGAGACCAGGACTTGCTGCCTGATGAGCTGAAGGAAAACAAGGGACACAACGTGTTCTACTGTCTGCCGTTGCTACTCGGACTTATCGGACTGCTATGGCAAGCTTATAGAGGAAAGAAGGGCATACAGCAGTTCTGGGTGGTGTTCTTCCTATTCTTCATGACAGGCTTGGCTATTGTGCTATACCTCAACCAGACACCGCAACAGCCACGTGAGCGTGACTATGCTTACGCCGGTTCATTCTATGCATACGCTATATGGTGCGGATTAGGTGTGGCTGGTATAATATCAATGATAACCAAACTGCTTAAGGGTAAGGCTTATACTATTGTGGCATCGGTAGTGGGTGCATTGTCTTTGCTCGTACCTATACAGATGGTTTCCCAGACTTGGGATGACCACGACCGCAGCAACCGCTTCACATGTCGCGATTTTGGTCAGAACTACCTTATGTCATTGCAAGACAAGGGTAATCCGGTGATTTTCACCAATGGTGATAACGACACGTTCCCACTGTGGTATAATCAGGAAACAGAGAACTTCCGCACCGACGCCAGGGTTTGCAACCTCAGTTACCTGCAGACAGACTGGTACATAGACCAGATGAAACGCCCGGCATACGACTCACCTTCACTTCCCATTAACTGGCCCAGACTGAAGTATGTCACTGGTACCAACACCAGTATAACGGTGCAGCCGGATGTGAAGGAGAATATCCGCCAGCTTTACAAGCAGAACCCGCAGGAGGCAAGACGTATAATGGGCGACAACCCCTTTGAGTTGAAGAATATCATCAAGATGTGGATTCTTAACGATGTTAATGATGAGCAACGCAACTTTATGAAGATTGCATGCGGTGGCGACATCTCAGATCCAGACAACATCATCCATGTTATTCCCACCGACACAATGTATATCACCCTTGACAAGGATGCTGTACGCCAGAGTGGTGTGATGCTCACCGATAGCATTCCTGACAAGATGGAAATCTCCCTTGCCGGCACACGCATGATAGCCATCAATGATATGATGATGCTTGAGATGCTTGCCAACAGCAACTGGAAACGTCCGCTGTATGTGGCTATGACCGTTGGTGGCGACAACTACATACGCTCTCTAAATGATTACTTCATTCAGGAGGGTCTTGCATACCGTATCACACCGTTCAACACCAAGAAGAGCGGTAACACCATTGACACAGAGAAGACCTACAATGCTGTGATGAACAGGTTTAAGTATGGTGGTGTCAGCACCAAGGGCATTTACCTTGACGAAACGGTGCTGCGCATGTGTGCCACACACCGTCGCCTGCTGTCACAACTTGCCTTGGAACTGGTGAATGAGGGTAAGAATGACAAGGCTCTCAAGGTGCTGCAGAAAGCAGAGAAGGAAATACCTTATTATAATGTGCCTGCAAGCTATGAGAGTGGCTCATTAGATATGGGACGCGCATACGCCACCATAGGAAAGAAGAAAGAGGCAGAGAAGATATATGACATGCTTTGGAAGAAAAGCGAACAGTATATGAGGTTCTATCTCTCACTAACAGGTCAACGCTTCCTGATGAACAACAGCGAGTGTCTGAAACACTTGCAGATAATGAACTTCATAACTGAGTACAATAAGGTTATCAACCCGGATAAGGCAAAGAAAATGTTTGATCAGTGGAACGGCCTTGTTGATACATTCGAGTCACTTGGAGGCACACTGCCTAACATTGAAGAATAATAAACCAGTCCTGACAAAACCATGATAATAGAGCAACCGGCTAAATGGCTGCGCTGGCTATACCCCAGGGCTACATGGAGAATGGATCCGTCGGATCATTCCGTCTATCTGACGTTTGACGACGGACCCATACCGGAGTCTACGCCTTTCATCCTTGATACGCTAAGGAAATACGGAATAAAGGCAACGTTTTTCATGGTGGGGGATAACGTAAGGAAATACCCTGAGTTATTCGAGATGATTAAAGCCGATGGACATCGTGTTGGCAACCACACCTATAATCATATCAGCGGTTTCAGACATACGATACATTTCTACAATAAGAATGCCGAGAAGGCCGGACAACTGATTCAGAGCAATCTATTCCGTCCGCCACACGGATGGATGAGATTAGAGCAATATGCCTGGTTAGGACGCAAATACCGCATTGTGATGTGGGATCTCGTGACACGCGACTATTCAAAATGGATGACAGCAGAGGACATCTTCCGCAACGTGAAACGCTATGCCCGCAACGGTTCTATAATTACATTCCACGACTCTGTAAAAAGCGTTGGCAAACTGCGTTATGCCCTTCCTGCGTCTATTGAATGGCTACGGGAACAGGGCTACGAGTTTAAGGTGTTTGAATGACATACATACAATGTAATGAACGAAAAGAGACGGCAACACATATATAACAGTAAGGTGTGGGCGGGTATGAAAATAATGGAGAGATACCTTGACCGTTACTATCTTGATGCTCTAATTGGTGTTATCCCTGCCGGAATAGGAGACGTGTTCTCCGCTCTGCTCAGTGTGGTGTACATCTATTTCTCTGTTGTCTATGTGAGGTCTACACCTCTGACTCTGGCAATCCTCAACAATACTCTGCGCGATGTGATGCTCGGACTGATACCATTCCACATTGGAGATATTATCGACATCTTCCATCGGTCATTTAAGCAGAATATGAGACTCGTCAACGGGTTTGTGGAAGACGATCAGGAAGTTGTAACAGAGGTTAACAAAAAAGCACGCCAGTCGGCGATAGCTGTTGCGATTATGGTTGCAGTGATAGCCGGGCTGCTTTATCTCGCCGTATTGCTTGCTGGTAAGATGATCTCGCTAATAGCATCATTATTAAGTTGATTATACATTATTATTTATATAAAGACATATATGCAGGATATCAGAAACATTGCCATCATAGCACATGTTGACCATGGTAAGACCACACTGGTCGACAAAATGATGGTGGCTGGAAAATTATTCCGTGACGGACAAAACAACAGCTCACAGGTACTTGACAACAATGACTTGGAGAGGGAAAGGGGCATAACCATCCTTTCCAAGAATGTGAGTATCAACTGGAAAGGTACAAAAATTAATATCATAGACACCCCGGGGCACTCCGACTTCGGTGGAGAGGTTGAGAGGGTGCTCAATATGGCAGACGGCTGTCTGCTGCTTGTTGACGCCTTTGAAGGCCCTATGCCACAGACACGTTTCGTACTGAAGAAAGCATTAGAGATCGGTCTGAAACCCATAGTTGTAGTCAATAAAGTTGATAAGCCTAACTGCAGGCCCGAGGAGGTATATGAGATGGTGTTTGACCTTATGTTCTCACTCAATGCCACAGAAGACCAACTTGACTTCCCCGTGGTATATGGTTCTGCGAAAAACGGATGGATGAGCGAGGACTGGAGTAAACCGACTGACAATATAGAATATTTGCTCGACAAGATCGTGGAGGTGATACCAGCTCCACAGCAATTAGATGGTGATCCGCAGATGCTTATCACCAGCCTTGACTTCTCTAACTACACAGGACGTATAGCTATCGGCAGAGTTCATCGTGGCGAGTTGCGTAATGGCATGAATATCAGTATTGTACATCGCAATGGAGACGTTGAGAAAACAAAGATTAAGGAGTTGCACACTTTTGAGGGTATGGGACACAGCAAGACGGAGTGTGTGGGAAGCGGTGATATATGCGCTGTTATAGGACTTGAGAATTTTGAGATAGGTGACACCATCAGCGACTTTGAGAACCCAGAGGCTCTGCCTCCCATCGCTGTTGACGAACCGACTATGAGCATGCTCTTTACCATCAACGACTCGCCGTTTTTCGGCAAGGAGGGTAAGTACTGCACCAGCCGACACATCAACGAGCGTCTGCAAAAAGAGCTGGAGCGTAACCTGGCACTTCGGGTCAGCGACTTCGAGGGAAGCACCGACAGTTGGATTGTCAGCGGAAGAGGTGTGCTTCATCTCAGTGTTCTCATCGAGACCATGCGCCGCGAGGGCTATGAGCTGGCTGTAGGGCAGCCACAGGTAATATATAAAGATATTGATGGTGTGAAATGTGAGCCTATAGAGGAACTCACCATTAATGTGCCGGAAGAGTTCTCAAGCAAGATGATTGATATGGTTACCCGACGCAAGGGTGAGATGACAAGCATGGAGAGTCAGGGCGACAGAGTGAACATCGAGTTTGACATCCCATCCCGTGGTATCATCGGACTACGTACCAATGTGCTGACAGCCAGTCAGGGTGAGGCCATTATGGCACACCGTTTTAAGGAGTATCAACCATTCAAGGGCGAGGTGACACGAAGGATCAACGGTTCCATGATAGCGTTAGAGACAGGTACCGCCTTCGCTTACAGTATTGACAAGTTGCAGGATCGCGGTAAGTTCTTTATCGACCCGGGTGAAGAGGTGTATGCCGGACAGGTTGTTGGAGAGCATGTACATGACAACGACCTTGTTATAAACGTAACAAAAGCAAAACAACTCACAAACGTCAGGGCAAGCGGAAGCGATGAGAAGGCACGCATCATACCAAAAGTGATAATGAGTCTTGAGGAATGTCTTGAGTATATCAAAGGCGACGAACTTGTAGAGGTGACTCCCAAGAGCATCCGTATCCGGAAGACTATACTTGACCATAACGACCGCAAACGCGCTAACAAAGATTAAAAACCAGTATGCAAGGTGCGAATCATCGCACCAGGAAAGAATCACATAATAACAACTCAATAATTATGACACTTATAAAATCAATATCCGGAATACGCGGAACAATAGGCGGTAAAGCTGGTGACACCCTTAATCCGCTTGACATAACTAAGTTTACGGCAGCATACGCCACCCTGATAAGAAAAAACGGCAAGTCAAAGAGCAATAATATCGTTGTTGGCCGTGACGCACGTATCTCTGGCGACATGGTCAGAAACGTGGTGTGTGGAACACTTATGGGCATGGGATATGACGTCATTGACATCGGACTCGCCACCACACCGACAACAGAGCTGGCTGTCATCATGTCTGGTGCCGCAGGAGGTATTATTATAACAGCAAGCCACAATCCAAGACAATGGAATGCTCTGAAATTGCTCAATGAGCAAGGTGAGTTCCTTAACAAGGAAGAGGGAAATGAGGTGTTGAAAATCGCTGAGAGCGAGGACTTTGGATTTGCTGATGTTGACAATTTAGGCCATTACTGCCCCGACAGCAGCTATGACGCTAAACATGTAGCGTCGGTGCTCGCGCTCAATCTTGTTGACACAGAGGCAATACGCAATGCTCACTTCAAGGTGTGTGTGGATGCCATCAATAGCGTGGGAGGCATAATACTTCCTAAACTGCTCAGCGAGCTTGGTGTGGAATATACTATACTTAACGGTGACGCTACAGGAGATTTCGCCCATAACCCTGAGCCGCTTGAGAAAAATCTCACCGGCATTATGGACGAGATGAAGAGTGGCGGTTATGACCTTGGCATAGTCGTTGACCCCGATGTTGACCGTCTGGCATTCATTTCCGAGGATGGCACCATGTTTGGCGAGGAGTACACACTTGTATCTGTTGCCGATTATGTTCTTAGCCACACCCCGGGAAATACAGTGTCCAATCTTAGCAGCACACGTGCGTTAAGGGATGTAACAGAGGGTCATGGTGGCAGGTATCAAGCGTCTGCGGTTGGTGAGGTAAATGTCACAACCCTGATGAAAGAGACTAATGCCGTTATAGGCGGCGAGGGAAATGGTGGAGTGATATATCCTGAGTCCCACTACGGTCGCGATGCTCTTGTGGGTATTGCTCTTTTCTTAAGCAACCTTGCACATAAGGGCAAGAAGGTGTCAGAGCTTAGAGGTGAATATCCTGAGTATTTCATTGCCAAAAACAGGATTGACCTTACTCCGGATACTGACATTGACGCTATACTTGAGCGCATAAAGGATAAATACTCTAATGAGACGATTACCGATATTGATGGAGTGAAAATTGATTTCCCAGACAAATGGGTTCATCTAAGGAAATCCAACACAGAACCGATAATCCGGGTTTACAGCGAGGCTCACTCTATAGAGGAAGCTGACGATTTGGCAAAGGAGATTATGAGTTTCGCACTCAATTCCTGACCCCTGCCCTACTCATTATTTAAATACAATCCCCTTTGAGTGTTTGCTCAAGGGGGATTTTACAGTATAGCCAGAATGTCGGCCTAAGGACCGATTTGGGTTTAAATTCCTCTCTCGTATGATATGTCATACAAGCACGGATAGACATTCGCTGTTGCATAGCTCTGTCCTTGCGAGTGCGGTACTATCAGTCGTACCTTGGCAACCTGGTCACCCTCTTTCTCTGGCCTGCCTAAGTCGATATATGATAAAGGCACAAGCCAACCGGAGGGCACAGATGTGGTCTTATAAAGATCATACATAAGTGAATTACCAGCCACAAACAGTGCGGAATAAGTACTTCCTGTACGGGTGACACGGAATTTCTCTGCTATGGCAGAATATGTCAGGTTGTCGTTAGATGACAGCAGGGTATCCGACATTAAGTTACGCTCTTTATATCTGCTTAACACCATCACCGTCTCACCGTCTTTTATCTTCTCACCACATCCTTGTCTTACAATCTGCATATAGACACCTGTGGACGAGAACAACACAAACTCATTCTTACTCACATCCGTAGTATAGCCTTTATTGATAAACTCATTCTCTGTTATTACGGTAACAGCGGAGTCTATGATATACCGGTTGATGGCATCACGCTCCTTAGCCTTTTTATCTGCGTATGTCTCATGGTTGTCACATGAAGCCAAGAAGGTAACGATACCAACCAGCGAAAGAAGTGAAAAAATAAATTTCCTCATTATAAATATTTACATAAAACGTTATTACTCATTCAAGTCACGGTTCTTGCCTTTCAGCGATGTATCGGAGATAAATCTCTGTTCCTTGGCAATGTAGTCTTTTGTGCTGTCGATGATTATCAGCACACCATCATCAATGGGCATCCAACGCGCGCGTGGCTGATTGAAAGTGGTTATTTTGTTATCAAACTCACCTATATAGGACAATGCTCCGGTACGGGCATTCATCCACCAGACATTTTTCTTGTCTCCAGACACACGGGTCATATCAATATGCATCGGAACACTATGGTAGTTATATACCATAATATAATCATTACCGCGGGTGGCAAGCAAACGATTGTACTTTGTGCCGTTCTTACCCACTATGACACTCTGGTCCGCCACACGCTCAAAATAAGGCATGGTAAGCATGAGGTTCTTTAAATGCTTCATCTGACTGAAACCAGGATCCTCAAGAGCCTGATACCAGGATTTCTCTGTGCCATCAGAACCATAAGAGGTGGGATATCCGGGTTTTAGCATCTGCATGATTGCATTATGACCGTAGGTATGTCCGCATGAACCGGCAAACACCGACCAATAGGCATAACGACGCACGTCATAATCCTGCCAACGCTGCTCATTGGGGCATGCAGGCCCTTTGGTATATCCTCATAACTCGGCTCTGAGTCCAACACCGGCTTTATAGGGCTATATGCCCATGTAGAGTCAACATACATCCAGTTGTCCTCCTCTGTGTCATCAGGAATAGGATAGTCTTTGTTTCCCATACGCTGACCATACTTACGGTGCCCGCTCTGGAATGTATGGAAATCCATCCACTCCGCCTTGCTCCACCAGCGTGCGGAGGTATATCTGCCACGAGGATGATAGGTCATGAGATGCTCGTGGTCAATAGACTTTATTGATGTGGCCAATGCCTCCCACACATCTGGCCGCACGTCTCCCTGTATGTCGCCACCTATCATCCAGATGATATTGGGACATTTACCATATCTGTTGGCAAGGAATTTACCGTATGACCTTGCTCCATCCACGTCAATAAGACCGTCTTTCACCAGTCCACCCCATATCGGCACCATGGCAATGTATATGCCGTTCTGCTCTGCCAACGAGATGATGTAGTCCAAATGATCCCAATAGCCATACACGCCCTTGCGGTCTATATTGGTGAAATCCCATCCGTCCACCAGCGATGGCTGACCGTAGATATTTATTGCTGGCACACCATCCATCACCTGCACCTGAACAACATTATATCCTGCTGCACGGCATTTCTGCAGGTAGTATTGCGCCTCGGCACGGTCAAGACGCTCTGGCAGCAGCCATCCGGTATCACCTAACCAGAAGAACGGTTTACCGTCAGCGGTCTGCAAATACCGCTGGTTCGCCGACACTTTCAGTGCTCCCCCACTCCACGGTTTCTGTGCCATGATATCACTGCAAGCCATTGTCATTGACAACAGCATCACGACAACCATCAATAGTCTATATCTACTCATATCGTTGACATTTAATGCAAAAAACCGTCTAACAATATTATTGTCAGACGGTTTGATATTTGCTCATTTTGTCGGGGCGACAGGATTCGAACCTGCGACCGCCTGGTCCCAAACCAGGAGCGCTACCGGACTGCGCTACACCCCGCTTGCACTGTTTTCCAAATGCGGATGCAAAAGTACTCACATTTTTTCAAACATGCAAATATTTTTGCTGTTTTTTCTTCATCAAAAGAAAAAAATCACAATTTTCAATGTATTATACCCTGACTGACGAATATTTTCTTTAATGCCATCACGCCACGCTCAACCTGTTCCTCTGTATGACTTGCCATCAGCGCAAAGCGAACCAAGGTATCCTGGGGTGCGCATGCGGGAGGTATAACAGGGTTTATAAACACACCTGCCTTAAACGCAAGAGCGGTAACAAGGAATGTCTTTTGTATATCACGAACATAAAGTGGTATAATCGGACTCTCTGTGTCGCCAATCTCAAAACCTTCTTCGCTGAAACGCTTCAGAGCATAGCGTGTCACCCTCCATAATGCCTCTATGCGCTCCGGCTCCTGCTGAATGATGTGAAGGGCCTCCATTGCGGCAGCTGTGGCAGCCGGCGTGTTGGAAGCAGAGAAGATATAAGTGCGGCATGTGTGGCGAAGGAAGTTGATAGTGTCACTGTCAGAAGCGATGAAACCACCTATTGATGCCAACGACTTTGAGAATGTGCCCATGATAAGGTCCACTTCATCAGTCAGTCCGAAATGGTCGCACACACCACGGCCTTGCTTACCGAAGACACCTATTCCATGAGCCTCATCAACCATCACAGAACAGTTATATTTATGCTTCAACTCTATTATCTCCGGAAGTTTTGCCAAGTCACCCTCCATTGAGAAAAGACCGTCCACCACAATAAGCTTCACAGCCTCGTAAGGCAGTTTCTGAAGGACACGCTCCAGGTCCTCCATATCATTGTGCTTATAGTGCAACTGACGGGCAAAAGACAAACGTCTGCCATCCACTATGCTGGCATGGTCCCTGTCATCACATATAATATAGTCATCCTTGCCCACTACCATTGCCAGCACACCTTGGTTAACAGAGAAACCGGTAGAGAAACACAGACAGTCGTCCTTATGGATAAACTCTGCTATCTCTTTCTCTAATTGGACGTGAAGGTCTAATGTTCCGTTCAGGAAACGACTACCGGCACACCCGGAGCCATATTTGTCAAGAGCAGCTTTGGCAGCATCTATAATACGCTGGTCACCTGTCAAACCTGTATAAGCGTTTGAACCGAACATCAGCACTTTATGACCGCCCATCTCAACTTCCGTACCCTGTTTGCCATTAATAGTACGGAAATAAGGATAGACATCTGCCTCCATATATTTCTGTGGCTCACGATAATTTTTATATCTTTCTTGTAGTTGTCCCATTTCGTTTTATGTTCTATAAATAATGTAGAAACATTATGAGATTTGTATTTAGAGTGCAAAATTACAACTTTTTTTTTTATTATCGGCATTTTTGGATTAATTTTTTATTTTTATGTAATTTTCCCATCTAAATATTGAGAAAAATGCAAATAAAAGACTAATTTTGCACGGAAGAACAATCAAAGCCATGGAACAGAGTAAGGTTACAGTTATCATAAATCCCGTTTCCGGTATTTCTGACAAGCATGACATACCTAATATTATAAATACCATGCTCGACAGAAGGCGCTTCGTTTTTAAAACGGTATTTACAGAATATGCCGGACATGCCAGCGAGATTGCAGCCAATTGTGTCACGGATGGGCAGGACGCTGTCATTGCCGTGGGTGGTGATGGCACTATAAATGAGGTAGCACGTTCGATTATCAATACTGACACGGCGCTGGGTATCATACCATGCGGCAGTGGCAACGGGCTGGCACGCCACCTGATGCTGCCCCTTGACGCATTGGGAGCTATTGATGTCATCAATCGTTACGAGGTACATGACTTAGACTACGGTATCATCAACGGACATCCTTTTTTCTGCACCTGCGGCATGGGCTTCGACGCTTTCATAAGCATGAAATTCGCCGAAAGCGGCAAGCGGGGACCTCTGACATACTTACAGCGCGTTCTTGAGGAGGGGCTGAGGTATAAACCAGAGTCTTACGAGATTACAGGTGATGACATGGAGAAGACATACAAGGCGTTTCTTGTCACCTGCGCTAATGCGTCGCAATATGGAAACAACGCTTACATAGCCCCACATGCCTCTATGAGCGACGGCTTGCTCGACGTTATCGTCATGGAGCCGTTCGACATCCTTGATGCACCGCAGGTGGGCATTGACATGCTCAACAAGACGCTTGACAAAAACACCAAGATAAAGACCTTCCAGGCAAAACATATTCACATAAAGCGACAGAAAGAGGGATACATCCACTTTGACGGCGACCCGATGATGTCTGACAAAGATGTTGACATCAGAGTCGTCAGCAAAGGCATTAAAATGATTGTCAACCCCGATGCCGACAAAAGCAAACGGAAACCCAACATGGTACAGGCGGCTTTCAGCGATTTCTTCAACGACCTGGGATCAATAAAAGATGACATCACACGACAGAGACGACGCCTGCAGGCACTCAACAGACTCCTTCTAAGTCGCCTTAATTTATATTAGTCATAAAAGTGGCACACTATTTGCTGATATTATTGCGGAATATTAATAACATTAAATTAAAACTGTAATATTATGCAAAAAGGTAATATAGGTGTTACAACCGAGAACATATTACCGGTAATTAAGAAATTCCTTTATTCTGATCATGAGATTTTCCTGCGTGAGATGGTGTCTAACGCCGTTGACGCGACACAGAAACTGAAAACACTCAAGGAGCGCGGAGACTTCAAGGGCGATGAGGGAGACCTCACCATCCATATCTCTATTGACAAAGACGCAAAGACCCTGACCATCTCAGACAGAGGTATAGGCATGACAGAGGAGGAGATTGACAAATACATCAATCAGATAGCTTTCTCTGGAGTCAGCGATTTCTTAGAGAAGTATAAAGACAGTGCGAATGCCATAATAGGACATTTCGGACTCGGATTCTACTCTGCTTTTATGGTTAGCGACAAGGTGGAAATCAATACCCTTAGCTATCAGGATGGTGCAAAGGCTGTGAAATGGAGCTGCGACGGCAGTCCGGAATACGAGATTACCGACGGTACACGTACTGAGCGTGGCACAGATATCATATT
Source organism: Prevotella sp. (assembly GCA_017959365.1). GTDB lineage: Bacteria > Bacteroidota > Bacteroidia > Bacteroidales > Bacteroidaceae > Prevotella. Next base: position 1,643 of record JAGDAU010000080.1, on the reverse strand, counting down.
GCATATCGCTGACGACTGTAAGGAGTTCCTTGACAAAGCACAGATAGAGACTCTGCTCAATAAGTACTGCAAGTTTATGACCGTTCCCGTTGCCTTTGGTAAAAAGACAGAATGGAAAGACGGCAAGCAGCAGGACACTGATGAGGATAACATCATCAACACCACAGATCCTATATGGACAAAGGCCCCGAGCAGCCTCAAGGATGAGGACTATCTCTCGTTCTATCGCACACTGTTCCCGATGCAGGATGAGCCACTCTTCTGGATTCACCTTAACGTGGACTATCCGTTCAACCTCACCGGCGTGCTCTACTTCCCACGTATTAAAAACAATATCGAACTGCAGCGCAACAAGATACAACTGTATTGCAACCAGGTGTTCGTAACAGATCAGGTGGAGGGTATCGTACCCGACTTCCTCACCCTGCTGCATGGTGTCATCGACTCCCCGGACATTCCGCTTAACGTAAGCCGCAGCTATCTGCAGAGCGACGCCAACGTCAAGAAGATATCCAAGTATATCACCAAGAAAGTGGCAGACCGGCTCCAGGCAATCTTTAAGGAAGACCGTAAGACATACGAGGAGAAATGGGACATGCTGAAAGTGTTCATCCATTATGGCATGCTCTCAGAGGAGAGTTTCTACGACCGCGCCAAGGAATTTGCTCTCTTTAAGGATACCGAGGGCAAGTATTTCACATTCGATGAGTACAAAGACCTTATCAAGGGTGAGCAGACAGACAAAGACGGTCAGCTGGTATATCTATATGCCAACGACAAGGAAGATCAGTATGGCAGCATAGAGGCAGCAAAACAGAAGGGATACAGCGTGCTGCTGCTTGACGGACAATTAGACGCGCCTATGGTGTCTATGCTTGAGCAGAAACTCGAGAAGTCACGTTTCGTGAGAGTTGACTCTGATATTGTTGACCGCCTTATTGTTAAGGATGAGAAGAAAGCCGTTGATCTCAACGCTGACGACCTCGACATGCTGACAGCTGTCTTTAAGGCAGAGTTACCCGAGGGCGATAAAGTAAACTACACCGTACAGGTGGAGGCTCTCGGCGCTGACAGTCAGCCCATGCAACTGACACGCAATGAGTATATGCGCCGTATGAAAGAGATGAGTCGTCTGCAGCCGGGTATGGCATTCTATGGTGAGATGCCGGACAGCTACAACCTCGTCCTCAACAGCGACCATAGCCTCATCAAGGACATTCTGGCTAATGCCAAGACAGCATGCGATGACAACCTCAAATCTACACGCAGCGAGATAAAGGGGCTTGAGGCACGCCTTGCCGCCCTGCGTCAGAGTCAGAAAGACAAGAAATATGACGAGATAACCCAGGAGGAGCGTGACGCCGTAAGCGAGACAGAGAAAGCCATTCAGGATGAGAAGGATAAGAAGACAAAGGTGATTGCCGAATATTCTAAGGATGTTAAGACTATTCACCAGATTATCGACCTCGCACTCCTTCAGAACGGACTGCTGAAAGGCTCTGCCCTCGACGCATTCATCAAGCGCTCTGTAGAGCTGATATAATTGAGTTGAAAGATAAAATAGTTAAACGTGAATCTGATTTAAATGAACACGACCTTCATAGCAGGTCCCTGTGTCATAGAGTCACAAGAACTCCTTGACA
>JAGDAU010000079.1 GCA_017959365.1 Prevotella sp. | reverse complement strand
CGGCTCTCATCACCCACATCAAGGCGGATATGGTCGTTCTCTGTCCAGTAGAAGATTACATTGCCAGTGGCTGCCGTGCCAGGGAATGTTCCGCTGAAAGAGGTTCTTCTGACGGGAACGGGATTATTAACGGGAACATTAACGGGAACGGGAACTTCGCTCACGGCGCGGAATACTACGCGCCTGCCATTGGGTGTCACGATGCTGTCAATATCGGCAATGAGATACTGACGGGGTTCAACGCTAACGTTAACGTTAACGGGAACAGTATTGACGTTGGAAATGATGATGGAAACGATATCGTCGTGCTCCTGGCCTTGCAGGTCGAGGTGAGAATGGGCTATCGACGAACCATTCTGCGTCAACAGAGTATCTACAGCTCCGTTATGCTGATAAATCCTTAGGCGCTTGTTGCTCTGCGCATTGGCAGCAGCCACGACAAGGAACAATGCAATTAATACTGTTAGGAACCTTTTAATAATTGACATTTTAATGCCCGTTCAATGAATTATATAAATATGTCACCTGTTCTGCGGTGAGCGCGTCATCATACATGCGTACGAATGCTATCTTGCCGGGGAAGGAATTCACTGCCCCGGAAGAGCCTCCAGTGGAACCGCCAAGAACATAGCGGCTATAAGTAGGATTTCCGAAAGAACCAGATATATCCATGGAGTTTTTTAACGAGCCATCCACGTAGATGGAGAATTTACCGTTAACTTTATCCCATACAACTAAGACATGGTGCATTTTGTCAGCCTCGGGATGTTGATTAGAGTCAATCATCTTGTAACCGTCAACATATATCTCTCCCACGAAATGATTATTATGTATTTCCACTCCTGAGCCACCGTCCTCATAACTTGCGAAAGCATCCATCTCTGTGGTATTGTCAAACTCTGGCATACTGTACATTATCTCAATGGTATGACCGTCAGCCAACTTATTCACAAAGCCAGAAGCACTGCCGTATGGGAAATTGTAGAAATGACCTGTGCTACTACCATAGCCATTGACACTACTGAAATCGGCAACATATCTGCCAAGGGCGCTGTCATACGCCACACTCGGTGAGCCGTTCTTGTAGCCGTAAACATTTGTGAAGGAGGCGTTGATAACAGTGCCGTCTGCCATAAACTCAGCATCCAACAGATCTGCGGCAGAGACACTCTTGACGGCTCCCTGATACCATGTGCCATCAACCTGCATGCAAGCACGGAAAAATTTCAGAGAACCATCGTATGGATAGTTGTAAGAGTATGAGCCGTCAACAGCGATGTCGGCATCCTGTATCTCTACAAAACTACCGGTGGATGGGTTCTCCGCGTTAATATCCGTGGTGTTGCCGATAAAGAAACCGCGATGTATTGTTCTTGATGTTGTGGATGACATCAACGCCTTACCACTTAGCGTCGCTGTGGAAGCGCCTATCGTCCAGTCACAATCAGTGGTAAGGACGCTTAATGTCACCTCCTCTCCATATATTTTATTCAGTGTGGTGACACCACGCACCGTCATACCCCTCCAACGAAACTCACCATTAGCAGTGGAGGCCTGAGGAGATCCAGTCCTTAAGTAGAGACAATGCTCGCAAGTCTGTTCGCGCAGATTAGAAGCCTGATAGAGGCCATCACCTACATAACAATGTGAGGAACCATCCAAAAGCTCTGTCTTGGCAAAATAGATAACATTACCGTTTATCTTACTAATAAACTTAAAACACGGTATGCCATTATAGGTTATCTCCTCCCAAACGCAGTTCTGCAACAGCTCCTCACACTGAACCCTTGTCGGTATAGTCCATATAGGGCCTAATTTACAGGTCGTAACGTCATATTCCGTGCCGGCGATATCGTTGCCTATATTCACGTATGAGCTGTTCTGGTAGTACTTATAATTATCTATGGTGTAAGACGTCTTAGGTTCCATCTCACCCCATGCCAGATAGTCGCCATAGTCCTCTGCCGTATTACCGCCGATATTAACATTAGCCCACAAAGTACCGCTTGGCAGACCAAGATCGATAATACTGAACGCCTCCAGTTTCTTGATGTCACCAAGTTTATACTCTGTGCCATCGTAAGCGTATGCACAATAGTAATAGACCTTGTTTTTCTGAATACCACTGACAACAGCCTTGATGGTGTCGTTACTCGTAAACTGAGTGATGTGTTTAGTGCTGTTCTGTACAGTCAGGGCAGCGTCCTCACCAAAGAAGAAGCCTGTCTCTTGAACGCCAGCACCGGTAACCTTAACAATACCCTTTAGGGTGTCAGTCTCTGCAACATCACTTATTTTACGGCTGACATTCAACGTGTGGATATATGCCATCTTATCTTGCACACCACGTATGGTGAAGCCATGCCTCTTGTCATGTGACGGAACACCTTGACCACTCTCCACCATTGCGCCGTTAGCAAAATTAATGTCGTAAGCGTTAGAGGCACCATTTACGGTAGAGGTCCAATAGTCGGCATTATTATTATGATTATAGGAACGGCCCTCATAATAATATCCTGCGGCAGGAATAAAGATACTCTTGTCTGTATATCCCTCCTTAGTACTGGTAAAGAGGAAGCCGCGGAAACCGTCACGCCATATCCACTCACGGGTGGTGTTGTTGATCAGCTCTAAATACTCCTCTCTGGTAGGCAAACGATACTGGCTGCCCCAGTTGTTATACACAACGTCATATCCTTCCTCCGGGACGAGGTCTTTAGGAGAATAATTGTAATCCACCGTGTGCTTATACTTATCTGTTGCGCCCCATTTATAGAAATCACCACCAGCACCCTCACACTCAGCGCCGAGATTGACATTTGCCCATTTTACGCTCAAGCCGAGGTCAACCATGCCAACAGCGTCGATATTCAATGTGTCGCCGTAATAAGGTTTATTGCCATTGTTGATAAATGCCACATAATGGTATTTCACACCCGGTTCCAAGCCAGATATCACAGCCCTGAAATGACCGTCGGCGGCAGGAGTGGCAGAGACGGTCACAGTGTTCTGGGTTCCTGTCTTCCAATAAACGAAACCGAAGGTATTACCGGACTCAAGTACATCATCTCCCCGAACTACGGCACACAACGTGTCTGTCTCTGAGCCATTATAGAATTTCTTGTATGCCGGCAATGTACGAACGAAAGCGTCCTTACCGGAGGCTGACAAGGCATTAGTCTTATATACCGCCCTCACCGTCAAGCCGTCTGTACGCAACCAATACAACTGCAAGTGATCATTCTCAAGATAATAAGCTTCATAGGCGTCAGGACAGTAGATTGTTGATGAGGCGTTGCACAATCTGGTGGGGTAATCATTATAATAATCCCTGTGAAAACCCGACCTGGTGATGAAGATGCTGTTTCCGTTGATTTTACTCGTAACGATATATCCAGTCATGTTATTCTGCATACCATAAGTAAACGTACAATTAGCACACAGCTCACTGATATCACTTTGGTTTGGAAGCATCCACACGCCTCCCCAGTTAACACTCGCGGCATCGTGACGGGTGGCCTGTACATCAAACCATTTGTCTTCCGGTATCAAATAGGTGCTATTCTTGTACCATTTATATGTATTCGCAGTATGTGCCGCCTTGGTGGCTGTCTCAGCGTATGCGTAATAATCACCGTCCTGCCAAGGCGCTACAGCCTCAACATTTATATTAGCCCATTTTGTGCCGGAAGGCAGACCAAGATCCACGTATGTGCGTCCCCATTGCAACACGTCACCGTATGCGACGCTCTCATTTGGCATCTTAACATACGCGCGATAGAAATAAACGGTATCTTTAGGCATTGTGTACGTTGCGCTGTATTTGCCGTCACCACTGATAGCAGACGCTACCTTGACTCCATTGTCAAGCGTGATATTACGGTTGTTACCAACCACAAAACCGGCATCCACGCCAGAGGTGGTCTTAGCATCAGCATATCCGTATAGCGTAGCAAACATCGTTGCTGACAACTGATTGGATTTCCACTGTGCACTGTCAGTCATCACCTGAAGCACAGATCCGTCGGTCATCTGTGCTCCACTGCTCTTCACAGGACGGATGCTCTCACCAAGATATATGTCATTACCACTTAATACAACAGAATGGCTGTTGCTATAAAAATTCATATACCAGTTGTAGTGTAACTTTTCCGAAAACAGACGTGAACTGCGGTAAAGACCTCTTGTGGTAAGCTCATTGTTGCTTTGCCCGTTACGATAACCTGCCGCAGGCAAAAAGAGGTAGTTGTCGTTTTTACCTTTAATCTTATAACCGGGGTGTCCGCCAAGGGATGACCAGGTCCACTCACAGCTGTCGGAGAGCATTGAAAGCTCAGCATTGGTCGGCAATGAGAAACCATGACCAAGTTTTACGTGGGACACGTCGTATTGCGTAAGACGTATGTCACAACCAGGATCCACACCATTCAAGGTATAGTTGCTGCTGGTATAGTTACCCTTGTCCTCTATCTCGCCGAAGGCGAAATAGCCGCCGTATTCCTCCGGTGCGAAGGCTCCCATGTTATGATTAAGGAACTTAACCGGCAGACCAAGGTCAACGACATAGTTGTTGACATTCGCCTTCACGACATAAACCATGTTTGGCTCAACCCTGTCAAGGTCGATTATCTTGGTGTAAACTCCAGTACTCTGAAGTTCCGTGTCATATACCTCAAACTCACACGTCAGACGCGCACTGCCGTTCTGAGGCGCTATAACCATATAGGCGGCGGTGTTCTGGGTGGCCTTCTGGGGAAGGACGAAGTCACCGGTCGTAAGCGTTATGACATGGGTAGTGTCGGATTTGGGAACGATGGCTGCCTTATCCGGGTCAAGCGTGAACAATCCGGCTATGGCGCTGTCACTGCGGACGGTGATGCTCTTCAACACTGTACGCTGAAGGTCGTTGGCTATGTACGGAAGGAAACACAGATAAGAAGCCTTGTGGTCAAGCATGAAACGATAACCGTCCTCACCCTCCTGCTT
>JAGDAU010000078.1 GCA_017959365.1 Prevotella sp. | reverse complement strand
TCATGACGTTAAGACAAAGAACGGCAATGAGCTTGACATCTATGACATGGCGGGTAATGTTTCAGAGTGGTGTACAGACTGCTGGCGTGAATTCTATGATGTGAGTTTTGACACTTCTATGCGCGCATTCCGTGGTTCCAGTTGGAATCATATTGGTAGAAGCAACCGAGCGCCTTACCGCAACGGGGCTTCTCCGTCGCTCACCCAAAACACCATTGGACTTCGCCTCGTCCTTTCTGATCGATGTGTGAACCTTGTGTTCAATGTTGGTGATGTCGCATTCACCATGGTAGCCGTAGATGGTGGCACCTTCCAGATGGGTAGCACTTCAGGAAATAGTGATGAGCAACCGGTTCATAATGTCACCTTGTCTGATTACTATATCGGCGAGACAGAGGTGACGCAGGCATTATGGGAGTCTGTGATGGGCAGCAATCCGTCAAATTTCAAGGGTATCAACCGTCCTGTGGTGCTGGTTTCCTGGGATGAGTGCCAGGAGTTTGTGAATAAGCTGAACAACCTGTTTGCAGATCAGTTGCCTGAAGGCCGTCAGTTCCGTCTTCCTACTGAGGCAGAGTGGGAGTTTGCCGCAAGAGGTGGCACTCAGAGCACCGGCAATCTCTGGAGCGGAAGCAATAACATTGATGATGTGGCGTGGTATTATCATAATAGCTATGATAAGGGATACAATGATGATTGCATACACGATGTAGCCACCAAGACACCTAATGAGTTGGGGATATATGACATGAGTGGAAACGCAATGGAGTGGTGTCAGGACTGGTACGGTTCATATAGCAGTTCCGCCCAGACTAATCCCACAGGACCTGTTTCGGGTTCTGACCGCGTGCTCCGTGGCGGCTCCTTTGATGCCCCCGACTGGTTTTGCAGTGTGTCGAATCGGTTCTACAGCAATGAGTCGTGGCCCAACATAGGCCTCCGCCTTGCTCTCTAATTCCTCTTTTAAAAAGAAAAGTTTTGCTATTGAGAGTCAAAACTATTTAACACAAAACATAAAACACAAGACATAATATGTTCTACTATATTATGAAAAAACTATTTAGTCTCTTCGCTTTGGTCTTAGTGACTTTCAGCGTATCGGCACAGTCTGTCAGGGGTGACCTCAACGGTGACGGCGCTGTTACCACAACCGATGTGACAGAACTGTATAACATCATCTTCGGCACGGCATCGTCTCAGGAAGAGAACGTTAAGTTAAACGTTGGTTGTGTGAAGTTAAACATGATTCCGGTTAAAGGTGGCACATTCCAGATGGGTGGCATATCCAGTAATGAGCGGCCGACTCATAGTGTCACCTTGTCAGATTATTATATCGGTGAGACGGAGGTGACGCAGGCGTTGTGGGAGTCTGTAATGGGCAGTAATCCGTCAAATTTCAAGGGTCTCAACCGCCCTGTGGAGCAGGTTTCCTGGTATGATTGTCAGATATTTATTTCCAAGTTGAATGATCTGCTGTCCTCTCAGTTGCCCACAGGTTATAGATTCCGTTTGCCAACAGAGGCAGAGTGGGAGTTTGCCGCAAGAGGTGGCACACAGAGTAATGGCTATACCTACAGTGGCAGCAATAGCATAAATGAGGTGGCGTGTTATAATGATAACCAAACACACGATGTCGCCACCAAGGTGGCCAATGAACTTGGAATATATGATTTGAGCGGTAACGTATTTGAGTGGTGTCAGGACTGGTTAGGTGATTATAGCAGCGACGATCAGATAAATCCCACTGGACCAGTTTCGGGTTCCTCCCGTGTGTTCCGTGGCGGCTGTTGTACCAGCGACGCCAGGGACTGCCGCGTATATTCACGCAATGGGTGGACACCGTCGGGCACTGCCAGCGACCTCGGACTTCGCCTCGTCCTTTCTGATCAGCATGCGAATCTTGCGTTCTCCGTTGGCGATGTGTCGTTCAGCATGGTTTATGTTTCTGGTGGCACATTCCAGATGGGTGCCACTGAGGAGCAGGGCAGCGATGCAACATACAATGAGAAACCTGTGCACAGTGAGACGGTAGGTGACTTCTGGATAGGTAAGACGGAGGTAACACAGGCGTTGTGGAAGGCTGTTATGGGCAACAACCCTTCTGAGTGGACTGACGGAGCCCGGCCAGTGGAACGTGTGTCCTTTAATGATTGCCAGAAATTTGTCATGAAGTTGAACAGCCTTTTGTCTGACCAGTTGCCGAGTGGCTGTCGTTTCCGTTTGCCAAGTGAGGCAGAGTGGGAGTATGCTGCTCGTGGTGGCAATAAGAGTAAGCACTACAAATACTCCGGCAGTGACAATTTAGACGATGTGGCGTGGTACGCATCCAACAGCAATGACGATAGTGATGCTTCTTTTTTAGAAGGTGAAGGTTGGCACTGGTACCAGTCTGGCATGTCTATTACTCATCAAGTCGGTCGTAAGGAAGCTAACGAGCTTGGCATCTATGATATGTCGGGCAACGTATGGGAGTGGTGTGAGGACCAGTGGCGTGAAGATTACAACCATAACTACGACGATTCCTATCTCGTTATACGTGGTGGCGGCTATGGCACATCAAAAGGGTCATGCCGTGTTTCTTACCGCACCAGTAATGGGCCGGCAAACTCCAAAAGCATGGGGCTTCGCCTCGTCCTTTCTTATCAGCGTGCGAACTATGTATTCTCTGTTGGTAAAACCACATTCACCATTGTAGCCGTAGATGGCGGCACGTTCCAGATGGGCAGCACATCCGGAGAAAGTGATGAGCAACCGGTTCATAGTGTCACTTTGTCTGATTACTATATCGGTGGAACGGAGGTGACGCAGGCATTATGGGAGTCTGTGATGGGCAGTAATACTTCACAGTCCAGCGACCCCCGGCGTCCTGTTGAGAAAGTCAGTTGGGATGACTGCCAGACGTTTATATCCAAACTTAAAGAGCTGACAGGCTTGACGTTCCGATTGCCAACAGAGGCAGAGTGGGAATTTGCCGCAAGGGGTGGCACGAAGAGTATGGGCTATGCCTACAGCGGCAGCAATAACATTGACGATGTGGCGTGGTATTCTGGAAACAGTTATTCCCTGGGGGAAAATGATCCTGATTACGGTACACACTATGTAGGTACCAAGGCTCCTAATGAGCTTGGAATATATGACATGACCGGTAACGTATTTGAGTGGTGTCAGGACTGGTACGGTGATTACAGTAGCGCTGCTCAGACTAACCCCACGGGGCCGACATCAGGTTCTTACCGTGTGGTTCGTGGTGGCAACTGGCGCCTCGATGCCTCGAAGTGCCGCGTGTCGAGCCGGACCAAGTATGTGCCCAGCGCTGCGAACCCCAACCTTGGGTTGCGCCTCGCTCTTTAGTTACTATTTACGATTGATTAGTTTTGTTATTGAGAACCGAGACTATTTAACACAAAACACAATAAGAATTACAATTTATGAAAAAACTATTTAGCTTCTTTGTAGTGGCCTTAATGACCATTACTGCGTCTGCACAGTCAGCATGGGGCGACCTTAATAATGACGGCGAGGTAAACACCTCGGATGTGACAGTACTGTATAATATCATTTTCGGTACGGCTGTTGACAACTCCGACCAGATTAAGAATCTTGATTTTACCACTGGTAATGTTTCTTTCACAATGGTGTATGTCAGGGGTGGCACCTATACTATGGGTGCAACGACTGAGCAGGGAAGCTACGCAGAAGACCGTGAGAAACCCGCCCACAATGAGACGATTAGTGACTTGTGGATTGGTGAGACAGAGGTAACCCAGGCATTATGGAAGGCTGTGATGGGTAGTAACCCTTCTAATGACCGGGGCGACAACCATCCAGTGGAGTGTGTTTCCTGGAATGACTGTCAGACGTTTGTCAATAAACTGAACAACCTGTTGGCAGATCAGTTGCCTGAAGGCCGTCAGTTCCGTCTTCCTACCGAGGCTGAGTGGGAGTATGCTGCCCGTGGCGGTTACCGTAGCCGCCATTACAAATATTCCGGTAGCAATGACATTGGCAGCGTGGCTTGGTGTAACGACCCTACCAGTGACAGTAGTATTCATGACGTTAAGACCAAGAGTGGCAATGAACTTGGTATCTATGATATGTCTGGTAATGTATATGAGTGGTGTCAGGACAACTGGCGCGAAGACTATAATGCCACCACTTATGACGAAGCTCGCTGCGTGTACCGTGGTGGCTGTTGGTTCAATGCCCCCAATTACTGCCGCGTGTCTTACCGCAACAAGAGTACGAAGGGGAGCAGCGGCAACTACTTAGGCTTACGCATCGCCCTTTAACCCTAATCGGTTATTAAGCCGACATCCAGACTATAATAGGTGTTTTACAAGTTCAAATAAAAATGCTTTCCCCATTAAAAACATGGGGAAAGCATTTTTTACTTTAACTTAGTCCACTTTGGAGAGTGGACATTGTTATTTTGATTTTTTCTGGTAATAGTCCAGTCCGAGTTGTACGTTTTTAATAACGGCATTGGACGAGTATGTGGCTCCGGTCACGGCATCCACCTTCTGTTTGGATGCCTGTTTCAGTGTCAATCCGTTCCATTTGTCAAGGAGCTGTTTCTTTACCATGGCAAAGTATTTAGGTGTCTCCTGGTTTCTGAGTGCCACAATCTTTACCACCTTGTTGCGTTTGATGTAAATCTTCAGTGGCGTGGTGCCGATGTATCCTGTTACATTCTTACTTAATGATGTGGTATTGACCACATCCATACCCTCTTCTTTTGTGATGATGTTATCAGAGGGCATGGCACTTAACATCATGACCGCTGAGGCGATTACCACTGCGGTTGTTGCTATAACGGCAATTCTTT
>JAGDAU010000007.1 GCA_017959365.1 Prevotella sp. | reverse complement strand
CGACCCTTGTCTGAACAATATTTGTCCACCAACTCCTGATATACAAAAGAGAAATCAATGAGGGCGTTGATGCGTCGCAAAAGATTGTCTTGCGGGACGACAATGTCATACAAGCCACTATATTCACTCAATACAAGCTTTTGTTCCTGAGACAGCATAACCTTTACGTTTTATGCCATAAAGGTACAAAAAAATCTGCACATAGCCAAATTTTTAGTGACTATGTGCAGAGATGAAGTGTCAAAAAGATGCTAACGGGACTTTTTCAGTGCCCTCGTAAATGAAACGCCTCTTTTTTGTAATATGCCTCTTTTTTATTCAGCTGTTCCGAAGATGATATTGTACAGTGCTGTTACATCAGAGGTGTTGGGATCTCCACCAGTACCGTCAACGTCGCAAATGCTCTTGTCTGTAGTGGTATCTGTACCGAAGATAACATTATAAAGAGCTGTAACATCACTAGTGTTAACCTCACCGTTGCCGTCGATGTCACCATTGATGATTTCCACACCGCCCTCGGTGATTGTGATAGGATAAATCTCAAATGTTGTCTTGTACGGCTCGGCGATACCAATGATGGTGTATGTCTTGTCAGCCTCAAGTACTCCCATGTTGTCGAGGTGGAAGCTGTCATAGAGCTGATACTCTGTCTCACCACTCTTCAGATAAGTGTAAGTCTTGCTGGGGTCACTCTCGTCTGTCTTTACAACAATAGAGCCAACTACCTGAATAAGGTCTGCTACGTGATTTGGAACGGCATCCAATGGGATTACAGCAGGCTTAGCCTCTTCGCCGGCCTGGATGGTAAGGTTATCGGCATTTGTCTTGCCTTCTATCTTTATAGCCTCATCCAGTTTGTTGTAAACATCCTTCTTCAGGATAACTGTGCCGTTGATATCATCGTTGGTATTAATTTCTAAGCCGGTGTTGAAGAATACTGTGCAACCGGAGGCGTCACGGATGTATGCCTTTTGGGTACCCTTGTCGGATGTCCATACATACACCGCCTTGGCGTTGGTGAGGGTCAGGATAGCGTTATCGCCTTTATTCAGAGCATTGAACTCTGCTATGTTAGCGCATGCAACTTCCTCTTTCTTCACAAACTCCTTCTCTGCGCTCACGCCAGTGGACTCGTCAAATGCCTTCACTGTGGCTGTTGCTGTGAGCTCAAACGGTGCGGTGTACTGAATAGCATTGGTGTTGCTCTCGTCAGCGGGGTCTGAACCGTCGATGGTGTAATAGATACTTGCTGATGATGAAGTGCTGGTAATGGTTACCGTGGTAGATTCCTCAAACGGTGTTGTACCGCTGATGGTCAGTGAGTGCTCAACAGCTCCGAAGGTAATAACAATCTTTGAAATCTGGGTGTTGCCGGCGATGCTGACAGACAGTGAACCAGTGGGATCACCAGCCCATACGAAGCTCTTGCCGTCCACTGCGAGGGCACCGGTGCCGCTACTGAATGTGTTGCCCTCGTTCCACTTGGAGTCAGACTTTGTTGATGCGAGGTGGAATACCACGCCGGTCATCTTCTGTCCTGATGGAGCGTTGATGGTCAGTGAGCCGCCATAGAGACGGAGACGTGGAGGAGCAGACCATATACGGTTGGGGGTTTTCTGTCCATCAGGAGTGTAGATGGATACTGTGGCACCATCAACAGCTTCTGACACTGTCTCACCTACGGGGAAGTCACCGGCAGTAGATGCCGGTGTGTCGCCTGAGCCAGATGAGGATACGCCTGCAAGTGATGGGAACAGTGTGGCGTAGTTATCGTCGAAGTTGAATACAATGCCCTCTTCCTCTACTGGTGGTTCTGGTGTTATCCCACCACCCTGGTCGGTGTTAGCGTCAGCTGTTTCGAATGTTACTGTTGCGCTTGCATAGAATACACTCTTAGTGTGAGTGAAAATAACCTTTGTAGCATTACCTTCCCAAGTGGCTGTACCTGCTTCTGTTCCACCCGTCAATGTTCCTATATTAACAGTCGGAGCTTCGGGGGACTTATTCACACCTGTAATATCAAACACAATCTTTTTGATAGCCTTGCCGGTTGGGGCGGTGAAATCGATTGATGCACTGTAAATACGCAACTCAACGTTATTGGAGTTGTAATTCGTCCAGAAACGATTTGCTGCACCTGACGCGGTTGGGTTTACAGTGAGGGTTACACCATTAACCACAGTCGACTTAGCCTCTGTGAAATCACCCGCATGTGAGTCGCTTGTTGACACCTCAGTAATACCGGGGAACATCGTCAGTCCGTTTGCTGCGAAGTCAAATTTAGCCTCGTCAGCGAACGCCACATTGCATATTGCCATTAATACGGCAACAAATGAAAAACGTAGAAATTTGTTCATAATATAATAATTTAAGTTAATAATTAATTGCTTTTCATGCTATAAGCGTTGCATACTGTAAGCAAACCACATAGGGTATAATTCCAATTTTAATTGGCAATACGCAATACTTGTCACAAAGTTAGTTATTTTTGTAATAGCCACCAATCTTTTTAACTAAATTTTACAATTTTCTTCGTTTTGTCATTTTACGATCAGGTTATCCTATAATCTATCCGAAACACATGATATTTATGTGTTTCGGATAAAATAAACTGAAATTCATCCGAAACGCATAAAAAAATGACGTTTCGGATGAATTGTAATCTAAAAATCCCTGTGTAATCTATGTAATCGGTGGTTTAGTTGGCTGTACCGAAAATGATGTTGTACAGTGCTGTCACATCAGAGGTGTTTGGATTTGGATCTTCGCTGTCATCGACGTTGCAGATGTCCTTGGGCGTGGTGGTGTCGGTACCGAAGATTACGTTGTACAGTTTTGTCACGTCGGTGGTATTGACCAAACCGTTGCGGTCAATATCACCTTTCAGAGGGTTTGTGTTCAACGAGGGGTAGTATTCATCTACTGAGCTTATGGCGTTGGCATTACCAGCCTTCATGATGTCTTCAACGATAGAGTTAAGATAAACCTCAAGGTTGTTGTACCATCCGCGGCCGTCGAAGGTGAAGAGCTGAGCGTCAGCAGCGTCGTTGGGGTTGAGGCCTTGTGCCGTCTCCCACTCATCGGGTATGCCGTCCTGGTCGGTGTCATATCCCTCTGGTCTTGAGCCTGTTGGGAAGTTGTTCTCTGTATATCCGTTGCAGTCGCTCACGAGGTCTATGCGTCCGGCTTTCTTCGTTACGCTGCCCGAATATGTGGCGGTACCATTGCGGGCCTCGTCCATATATCTGGTGTCCACCTCGTCACGGTCAAGTGAGGCTCCGCAGTAGAGCAGGATTTTCTCGTATGCTGTTGCTGCATCGTGTGTGGTCACCTCTCCGGTGTATGTCGGCTCATCAAGGCGTATGCGTACGCAGTCCTCGTCACTGGAATTCTTTTTATACTCCACGTCATCGCCATAATAGTGGTTGACATCCTTGCTCCATCTCTCTCCGTCGATAGAATAAACGCCGCTGTCGTAGCTCATGGCATTCCAGTTCTTCTCGCCGCTAATCTTCTCATTGATGCTGTTGTCTAAGTTGGCAAATGCGTTGCCGTTGACGAAATAGCGGCTTGTCATAGTCCAGTAGATGGGATTGTCCTCTGCATTTCCCTTTGCTCCTACGGAAACTGTCGTTATGCGATTTGTGGTGCCGGCGGGACCTGTCTTGTAGTAGTTGTTGACGATATTAATCTTACCTCCTCCGGGTCCGCCATAGCAACCGTTTCCACAGTTGTAGATGACGCAGTTGCGGAAGTCCACATGCTCTGCCTGCACGGCATTCTTCCACTGATACTGGCTGTATAGCTTGTTACTGGTATATCCGGTCCAGTTATAGCGTGCGCCGTTGAAGCGCGGTGAGCGGTTGTTGACGTGAGCGATATAGTTGTGGTGGAATGACGCTAACTTACCACCCCAGATGCCGCCATAGCCATGTGCTCCCTTTCCGTGTCCGGCGTTGTTAAGACTCTCTGCGATGGTTGACCACTGCATGGTGAAGTTGTTGTTGTCGTAGAAAGACGCTACCTCATCGATACTCCATGATAGTGAGCAGTGGTCTATAATTATACCGGTGTAGTGTCTTGCCGTTGATGCGTCAGCGCCATCGTTGACATCCTTCTCCTGTCCTCTACGGAAGCGGATGAAACGGATGATGATATTGTTGCCGGCTGGATTGACAGTGTAGTAACGGAGCGTGATGCCCGGGTATGGCGCTGTCTGTCCTGCTACAGTGGTGTTGGCGCCTATGTTCACATTGCTTGCCAGGGGTATAACTCCGGCGACATCAAAGACGACGGTCTTTTTTGTTGAGCCTGATACCGCCCAACGGAAAGAACCCTCACCCTTGTCGTTAAGGTTGGTTACGTGGCGCACTATGCCGCCTCGTCCTCCTGTCACGTATCTGCCGTGACCTTCTGCTCCCGGGAATGCCGGAACCTGCTCTTGTGCTGACATTGTGATGCATGTTGCAGCTAATGCCAGTGAAAAAAGAAATTTCTTCATTTGTTTATCTATTTTCTATATTCCTTTATAATGTGTCAATTATTTATTTAACTGTTCCATTTCGAGGGATGCCCATATGAAGGGGCCTACGCCCTTACCGTCATTGTCGCGTATGGGTTCGCTGATGTAATACTCGAATGAGCCGTCGCGACGTCTGTTCTCCTTCACTTGCGGTGCTTTCTTAAGTTTCTTTACTGCTTTCAGTACTGTGGGTGTCGCACCCGGACCGAGTCCGCTCACCTCGCAGCAACGGGTGAGAGAGATGGTCTTATCCGGATTAACCTTTATAAATTGCTTTAAGATTCCGTTGTAAGCCTTCACTCCGGCGTCACGGAAACTCTCGTCAAGGTAGCCCTTGCGATAGCCCTTGAGCAGGCAGTAAGCGAACATGGATGATGCTGTGGACTCAAGATAGTTTCTGTCATCCTTTACGTCAAGGACGTCATACCATACTCCTGTCTTCGGGTCCTGACATTTCACAAGCGCTGTCATTGCTTTGCGGAAGATGTCTATCACCTCCTGACGACGCGCGTAATCTTCTGGCAGTGCGTCAAGCACCTCAACCATAGCCATTGTGTACCAGCCCATGGCGCGTGCCCAAGAGTGCTGTGACAGACCTGTCTCCGGATTAGCCCAGAACTGTGAGTGTGTCTCGTCCCAAGCATGTTTCCATAATCCTGTCTTAGTATCGAAGGTGCGTTTGTCTGTTTTGACAATCTGGTCAACAGCGTCGTCGTAGTATTTCTTTGCTTTTTTCTCGCCCTTTAGTATCGGTGCGGACTGAGTGTAGAAAGGCAGTCCCATGAATATACCGTCTAACCATACCTGGTAAGCATATATGGCTTTGTGCCAGTAAACTCCCTCTTTGGTGCGCGGCTGTTTCTCAAGTTGCTTGAAAAGGGTTCTGAGTGCCGTTTCCACGTTTGGCTGCCTGTCAAGCAGATACATGTTGAGCAGGAATTTGCCCGGACGCACATTGTCGAGGTTAAACTCATCATAATTATATCCTGTAGCATTGCCTTGGGCGTCAATCATCTTGGCAGGGAATTTCTTCAGGTATTCGTATATGCTCTCATCCCTGTAGCGGAGGTAAGTGTCGAGCATGGCTCCCATCTCTGTGCCGCTGGTATAGCTCCACCGTGGCTTCTTGGCGAAGTCAAGCATGTATGGCTCCGGTGTGCGCTGCATCTCGCTGTGTGTCATCCACTCGCTGTAGTGCTCGTATGGCAGTTCGGAGAGAATGAGGTTGTCGTTGATAAACAGGTTCTCAAAGTGAATATCATGACTCTTGCCCGTGCGTTCCACGGGTTCTGATGTCACGCCGTTGAAACGACAGTTTTTAACATTGATATTATATATGTTGTCGTAGTCGTCAAGACCGTTGAGGCGTATGCCGAACTTACTCTTCTGACATGTAACGTTCTCCATATATACATTCCTTACGGTCGGTATGAACCCGCGCTTAGCCTGTTCGTTAGGCTCGTAACCCAAATTGATGCGCATTACAGCCTCTTTACACTGGCCAACCACCACGTTACGCATGTAGATGTTCTCTATGACACCACCACGACAGGTGTTTGTCTTGATACGCAGCACACGGTCGAGGTTGGGTGAGTCCATCTTACAGTTCTCTACATACACGTTTCGGCATCCTCCAGTAATCTCACTGCCGACCACTACACCGCCATGGCCGTCTTCCATGGTACAGTTTCTTACAATAATATTCTGTGACGGTATGTTCCACATTCTGCCGTCAGCGTTTCTGCCGCTCTTGATGGCTATGCAGTCGTCACCGGTATGAAACTCGCAATCCTCGATGATTACACCGTCGCAACTCTCCGGGTCGCATCCGTCACCATTAGGACCCTCATTCCAGATCTTAACACCCTTAACGGTTACGTTTTTACACAAATTGGGGTGTATGACCCAGAAGGGGCTTCTCAGCAATGTGACATTCTGAATAAGCAACCCCTCAACATTATTAATATTGATAAGCTGTGGGCGCAATCCCATATCCTTCATGTTACGCTCAGTGACGGGAACTCCCGCCTCGCTGTACTCAAAGAGTTTCGGGCGGCCGATTTTCTGGCTCTCTTCCAGGTCTGGTGTCCATCCGAAATGGTCTTTCCCGCACCATTTCCACCATGTGGCATTGCTTCCTCCGCCGTCTATTGTTCCCTCACCTGTTATGGCGATGTTCTTACCGCCGTTGGCATATATACATGGTGAGTAGTTCATACAACCCATTCCTTCCCATCTCGTCTCAACGATTGGGTAGAGGGTTTTGTCGAAAACGAACAGCAGTTTGGCGTCTTTTTGTATTTCAAGGTTCACATTACTCAAGAGTGTTATGGCTCCGGTCTTAAACTCTCCTGCTGGTACTATAACGCTACCTCCCCCTTTTTGGTTGCATAGAGTAATAGCCTTGTTGATGGCCTTTTGGTTTGTCGCCGCATCAGCCTCTGTCTTAGCTCCGTAAGTAGTGATGACAAACTGTCTGTCGGGGAATTGTGGCGCTGTGACGCTGCTTTCTATTTTCCGATATTCGTTGGCGTCCCATCCCTGTGCCATGATGGATATCGGCAAAAGCAGCCCGATTATCATCATTAGATTTTTTGGAAATTGCATAGCTTGATTATTTTTAAGTTGTTATTATTATGTTTCTGTTCAGCTTACAAAGTTAAGATTATTTTTTATAATAAAATGATTAGTGTACACAAAACGTGGACAAATTATAACAATTTAACTCATTTTCTAAATTTATTATAATGTGTAAATGTTGGCGGAAATGTTAAATTCGTTATTTTTTTGTTATAAAATTTGGAAGTTATGAGTATAATGTATATTTTTGCTCCATGTTTTTCAGATTTCGCAGTTTTGAAATCGCTTTGAGGTTGGTCGCATCCTGCTCCAACCTCTTTTTTTATCAAAAATGTATTTTTTTTGCCATTTTGCTTGCATATTACATTTTAAAACCTTAACTTTGCCGTCGATTTGTAATTTCTATGATGTTTAACAATTAAAAAATAATTGCCTATAGACCTAATTTCTACTTAATTATAAAAGGATTAAGAGAATGATTGATTTGCATGTGATGTCAGACGAAGAACTGGCATTGTTGTACGTTAGTGGTGACAATCGGGCATTTGATTTGTTGTTAAGCAGAAATCAGGCTAAGTTGTTTTCATATATTCTTTTTGTGGTCAGAGACCATGACCTTGCTGAAGATCTCTTCCAAGAGACCTTTGTAAAGGTTATAACCAAACTGCAGCAGGGTAGGTATGTTAACTCTGGTAAGTTTGCGGCATGGATTATGCGCATAGCTCATAATGTGATTATGGACTGGTATCGCTTGCAACGTACGGAGAAGACTGTTGAGCCCACACCTGACAATGATCTGTCGTCATTGAGCGACAACAGCGATTATGAACTGGCGGCAGAGATGCGTTTCGTCAATGAACAAGTGCTGTCAGACGTGAAACGCCTGATGAATAAATTGCCACCTACCCAGCGAGAGGTGGTTTATATGCGGTTCTTCCAAGAGATGTCTTTTAAGGAGATAGCTGAGGCTACCAACGTTAGCATCAACACCAGTCTCGGTCGTATGAGATACGCCATTCTCAATCTGCGCAAGATGGTGCGCAAGAATGACGTGTGCCTTGAGTTGGTATAGGCTTCTGTCTGTCAGATAGAAATTCCCCGACGGCTGAACCGCCGGGAACTCTTCTTTTATAGATTCTTTAATCCCTTAATGGTGGCAATGGGGTCGGTGGCTTTGAAAATATAACTGCCGCTTACGAGTATGTCAACGCCCGTGTCTGCGAGTTGTGGCGCCGTATTGGCATCAACGCCTCCGTCCACCTCAATAAGCGCCTTGCTGTTCAGCCTTTCGCGCATGTCACACAGCTTGCGTGTCTTGTCAAGGGTGTTGGCTATAAATTTCTGGCCACCAAAACCGGGATTAACGCTCATCAAAAGCACCATGTCAACATCTTTCAGAATGTCTTCCAGCACGCAAACAGGTGTAGAGGGGTTAAGTGTAACGCCCGCTTTCATGTTGTGGTTATGTATATCTTCTACAGTGCGGTGCAGATGAGTGCATGCTTCGTAGTGAACATTCATCATCATCGCTCCCAACTTTGATGTCTGCTCCACCCATCTCTCTGGTTGCACAACCATATAATGCACGTCTAAAGGCTTGCGGCAAATCTTCGCTACGCTCTGGATTATAGGAAATCCGAAGGAAATGTTTGGAACAAAGACTCCGTCCATGATATCCAAGTGAAGCCAGTCTGCCTCACTATTGTTAATCATATTGATATCCTCGCCGAGTCGGGAGAAGTCGGCTGCTAAAAGAGAAGGTGAAACAAGCATGGATTAGTGGATTTTGATGTTGGTGGGTTCTTAAAAGAATGTGAGTTGGTGAATTTAATTCAGACAGTAAGACTGAGTTGTGTATCCTGTCGTTATCTGGCGATAAGTATATGCTATCTGCCTTATTAAATTTAAAGTCTTCTCAGATACGTTAAGTTCTTCTTGTGTAAAAATTCTCATAGGCGATATGTTATTGGATTAATAATTTGCATGTGTTCGCCTATATAACGAGTAAACTTGTGGGTATATTGTGTAAATATTAAAATAAAGTTACGATTTTGTCTTGTCTTCTAATGGCTCGCAGCACCAGCGCGATACTTTCACCATAACACCCATGCCGGGAACCTCCTTTAGGAGATAGTATTTCTTGCTCTGTCTGACAAGCCGCCCCGTAAGGCCTTTCAGCGGACCATGTGTCACAACAACCGGCTCACCTGGTTTGAGATGAGCCTGTTTCTCAGAGATGAACTGCCGTAGCTCTATGTCGGGGTTGCACATGATACGAAACTCCTTCATATCCATCTCTGAGATAACAGCAAACTGTGAGTCGTCACGTTTCATCTTGTAAACGAACAGATGAAGCATGTTTTCCCATATAAGTTTGCGAAGATTGCCGTCAGGCATGGAACGCCGGATGAACATAAGGTTTTTGAATACGGGTCTTAGCTTTCGTTTACGTTTCCCTTCTTTGTTGATAGAGATACGCCACTCCATAGGGATATATGTCTCAACACCCCAATCCTTGAAAAAGACCGACGCCACCTCCTGTGTGGTGCCGACCAGTTTTACGGCATGCCATCCGGTATATCCCTGTTCCATCATCCTACACTTGCAGCTTTGCGGTATCCTTGTCCGGTCATAACGGCTATAAGCCGTTTGTCCTGATTATACACCCTCACTTCACACATTGGCATTTTTTTGTGGTCTGCCACAAGGGTGGCGTTTGCTGTGAGGTGGTCGCCAAGGCGCGCTGATGAGACAAATGATATATTGTTGTTAATCCCAACGGTCAACTGTCCCGAGGCGTTCATCACCATGGCGTTTGCCAAGTCCGCAAGTGTGAAAATCGCTCCGCCCTGACATACGTCCCCACCATTGAGGTGTCTCTCCTCAACTGTCATCTCTGCCACGGCGAAATTGTCGCTTGTGGCTGTTATCTGTATGCCGTTTAGACGCGCGAAACGATCACGGTCGTTAAGGAATTCCGCAATCTTATTGTTGTCCATGTCTTAGTACTTCGATAAAATGTTTCACTTTGTTGATATCTTTAAGCCCTGGCTCTGTCTCAAAAGCGGAGTTGATGTCAACGCCCATGAAGCGTGGGTGTCTGATAGTGGTTATTGCCTCAGCGTCATCAGGACCAATACCTCCGCCAATGAGAAATGGCAGGTTGCCGTCATAGTGATTAAGTATGTTCCAGTCAAATTTCCTGCCACTTCCACCAGGTACATCTGTCTTTGTGTCGAAAAGCAGGTAGTCGGCGTGACCCTCGTATTGCTTAGCATTCTTGAGGTCATCAATACATCCTATGTTAATAGCTTTGACAATTTGAATAGATGATGCCAGATCGGGTACCACAGAGTTGCGTAGGTTGTCAATCATGACAGGTGACTCGCTTCCATGTAACTGAACGATGTCAAGACGGAAGTTGACGATGCGGGTTATAATGCTTTGTGGCATATCATCCACAAACACGCCCACTTTCTTCCTGTCTTTTGACGCCTCTACAATCTTCCATGGCGCAAAGTCCGGCATAAATCCAGCTCCAAAACTTATCTGTTCTACATACCGTGGACTGTCTGTGCAGAAGATAAAACCTATCCAGTCCGCTCCTGCCTCTGCCACCTCACGTATGTTTTGTGGCTCTCTCATGCCACATACTTTAATTATCATACTTATTTTTTTTTGTGGCTGCAAAGTTACGTAAAATCGAGGGCAGAACAAAATAAATCCCCATTTATTTTTTATGCCGAGATGAAGTAAGTTATGCAAAGTTACGAAAAAAAGGTGGCAGAACAAAATAAAAACGTAGAAACTTGGTGATGTTGGTAATTTTACTTACCTTTGCCAGAAAAATAACGCAAAGGATGAAGAAAGTTGTAAGTTTACTTTTACTGATGTTATGCCATACCCTGTTGTATGCGCAGATTGAGATAAGAAATCCAAAGGAGAAGGTTGGCCTTTCCGTTTCTATTGATGGTCAGTCAAACTCCGACTATTCATGGGATGTCAGCGGTAAGGATAATATTGCAGACGGCAGGATGAAACGCTCCATGAACGTAAGAGTGAAATCGGGTTTGGGCATTGTGTCAAGTCGTATTTTCAATGTCTCCGTATCACCGTTTTATAATTACAGGACCACCCGTCTTCAGACAGACTGGCAGGGGGAGCAGATGTTTAATTTCCCCAAAGAACATCATCACTACGGCGCCACCGTATTTGGATCAATGAATATGCTGATTGGTAAAAAGCCAATGACAATATTTGCTACCACGGCTCCCAACTTCTCGCAATATGGTTATGAGAATATGTCAGGAATGTATGGTGCAATGGTACATCTAACAATGACTCAGGATACCTACTTCGCCTTAGGAGCTATTTACTTGTATGGTTCTCCATTCTCATGGCCTCTGTATCCGTTGGTAATCCTGCGCCATAAGTTTAATGACAGGTGGAGCGTCAACTGTATGGAGGTGAATGATTTCCTGTATTATCAGGCATCACCGAAGGTGAGGTATGCATTAGGTGCGGAGCTGGTGTCTGACTGGCATTATTTCAGACCCAAGAGTGACTATCTTCCAAAGAAAGCTATCTACAGCCTTATGTCGGAGCGTGTGGGGCTGTATGCTGAGTTGCAGGCAACTAAAGAGTTGTCTTTTCAGCTGAGCGCCGGAACAAGTTTCCCTATATGGGGACGTGTGAGGGAAAGCGGCCATAAACATGTATATATGAAATTGCATGATGATGTGAAACCGTTTGTACAACTGAAACTTAACTATAGCCTAAAAAGACAATAATGCGCAAACCATCACTAACTAAAAAAGATAATATCACCATGAGGACAATGAAAAGAATAACAGTCGTGTCGGCTTTGTTGTTGACAACATTAATGGCAACGGCTCAGAGTGTTAGTATTATTACTTCCCCTCAAGCAACAAACCGGGAGCAATATGCTGCTGAGTCCTTGGCAAAGAGGATGAAGATAATGGGGTATGCCGTAACACAAACCACCAATGCCAAGAAGTCTAAGGCGGACTACAAGGTATGGCTGACAGTTGCCTCTGGCAACGGCATGGATGCAGAGGCCTTTCAGATAACACCCAATAGTGATGCCCACGAACTGACTATTACCGGAGCAGACGGCAGCGGTGTGATATATGGCGCCAACTGGTTGGCGGAATATGCTTTTGAGAAAGGAAACATCGACGTCACTGATACCGTGAGCCAGAAGCCGGGTATGGTTATGCGCGGAGCGTGTGTAGGGCTCCAGAAAACAGAATACCTTCCCGGTCATCGTGTGTATGAGTATCCCTACACCCCTGAGAATTTTCCGTGGTTCTATGATAAAGAGTTGTGGATACGTTATCTTGACCTGTTGGCGGAGAATAATATGAACAGTGTTTATTTGTGGAACGGTCATCCCTTTGCCTCTTTGGTGAAACTTAAAGATTATCCCTTTGCACCAGAGGTGGATGATGCCACGATGAAGAAGAATCAGGAGATGTTTACATTCCTGACGACGGAGGCAGACCGTCGCGGCATAAGAGTGATACAGATGTTCTATAATATCATTGTCAGTAAGCCATTCGCAGACCACTACGGCATTAAGACACAAGACAGAAACAGACCCATTACACCTGTCATTGCTGACTATACCCGGAAGTCAATAGCTGCCTTTGTGCATGAATATCCCAATGTTGGATTTCTTGTATGCCTTGGTGAGGCGATGTCGGGTATTGACAACGATATAAAATGGATGACCGAGACGATAATCCCCGGCATACGTGACGGACTGAAGGCATCCGGACGTACCGACACACCACCCATTATACTGCGTTCTCATGACACCGACGGTCCCGCTGTTCTGAAAGCGGCACTGCCGTATTATCCTAATATCTACACAATGTCAAAATATACCGGCGAGTCGCTTACCACCTATCAGCCTGGTGGCCCGTGGGGTGAGACGCATCGTCAGTTGGCTGCTGCCGCACCGGTGCATATTGATAATGTGCATATCCTTGCCAACCTTGAGCCATGGAGATGGAGCAGTCCGCTGTTTATCCAAAAGGCTGTAGGTGCCATGCATGAGGTACACCATTCCAAAGGCCTGCATCTCTATCCACAGGCATCCTACTGGGACTGGCCCTATACCGCTGACAAACTGAGTGACGGCAGTCGTCTGCTGCAGATAGACAGAGACTGGATGTGGTATAAGGCATGGGGGCGTTATGCTTGGAATAACGGGTTAGACCGTAAGGCAGAGACTGAATACTGGAAGCATCAGCTGGCAGAATACTATGGCATCGGCACCGCCTCAGCGGAGCATATCCTTAACGCCATTGACGAGGTGGGTGAGATAGCTCCCAAGTTGCTTCGCCGCTTCGGTATCACAGAGGGAAACCGCCAGACCCTTCTCCTTGGCATGAAGATGGCTCAGCTTGTTAATCCTTACAAGTTTAATATCTATCCCGGCTTTTATGAGAGTTGTGGTCCGGAGGGCGAGAAATTGATAGAGTATGTCGAGAAGGAGTGGAAGCATGAGCCTCATAAGGGTGAATTGCCATTGGATATCATCGAGCAGTGTGTACACCATGGCAAGAACGCCCTTGACAACCTTAACCATGCTACCAAGACAGCCACCCGTCATCAGGATGAGTATCGCCGTCTTGCGGATGATATCAATAATTATGCCCTTTTTGCCTTGGCATTCCATACCAAGGTGCTGGCAGCTTATGATGTGTTGAACTACAAATGGAGCAAAGACCTTAAATACCTTGACAAAGCATTGCCAAACCTTGAGACGAGTGTCTATCTATGGCGTCTGCTCAGTCAGCGTACAGACAGCACATACCTCTATGCCAACTCTATGCAGACGGCTCAGAGGCGCATACCGGTAGGTGGTGACAATGGTGGTCATAAGACATGGAGTGACATGCTGCCCGTGTATGAGGAGGAACTGGCAAATTTCAAGAAAAATATCAATAAGCTGAAAAATCCCGCCGACAACAGTGAGCAGGAAATGATTATCGCCGCAGACCGGGCAGATGTGATAATCGAGTCTCAGCAGGATATGGTGCCGTTGGTGAAAGGTGTCACTGTTTTTGAGAAACGTGAGGATACTAAGGTTGACAGCGTTGCCACTGAATTGACTAAGATGGGTGCGCTGGTGCTTAACCGTGACACCACTCGTATTGTCGGGACTACGGTGTCCTTCCGATGCGAGAGACCGGTGAAGATGCTTGTCGGCTTCTTCCAGGATGATGACCCGAAATGGGCAAAGGCTCCGAAATTGGAGATAGACGCCACTGGTAATGAATACGGTCAGGCGGAGCCGATACTTACCAATGCTATTGCTTTGGTCAATATGCCACCGGTGAATATCCACGCCTATCACTTCCCTGCCGGCCAGCATACTATCAACCTTCCTAAGGGTATAATAATGGTTGCCGGTTTCACTGAAAGTGATATCAAACCTCGTGACGCCGGATTGCAGGGCGCTGGTGACGAGGTAGATTGGCTTTTTTTGAAATAGACTTAAAAAAGTCTGCCAGGTGTTATTTATAAGAAGTAAGGAGTTTAAATAATTGAAACGGGAATGAATATATCGCTGAAAACCCCTTGGGCATTCGTATTGTTGTTTATGGCGTTCGCTTTATCGCTCTCTGCACAGGAGATTGGGCAGGATGAGATGAGGAAGATCTATGAGGAGGTTCGAACTCCATTTAAATATGGCATGGTGGTTGTGCCGGAAGACAATAGTCATAAGATAGACTGTCCCACGGTATTCCGTGAGGGAGACAGGTGGTATATGACTTACGTGGTGTATAACGGTAGTGACGGCCGTGACGGTAGGGGCTATGAGACCTGGCTCACCACCTCTGATGACCTGCTGCACTGGCAGACGCTGGGGCGCCTGCTGTCGTATCGTGACAGCGGATGGGACATGAACCAGCGTGGCGGTTTCCCAGCGCTCATTGACTGGCAATGGGGCGGCTCGTGTCAGATGGCGCAATATAAAGGTCGGCATTGGATGTCATACCTTGGCGGTAAGGGCAGAGGGTATGAGGCTGTGGAGGATGCCCTGCATATAGGCATGGCATACACTGATGGCGACATTACCACTGCTCATGAGTGGCGGCAGTGGGCAGACAAGCCATTGATGAGTATTAATGATAGTGACGCACAGTGGTGGGAGAAGCTGACACAGTACAAGAGTACTGTCTATGACCTCAGCGTCATCAACAGTAAACTGCGCAAGGCTTTACCCAAGGAGTTAGGGAAACATAGATTCCTCATGTTCTATAACGCAGGCGGTGTGAACCCCAACAATAACCTCAAGGCAGAGCGTATAGGGATAGCAATGTCTGATGATATGCTGCGATGGAGACGATATAATGGCAACCCTGTTTACTTCCATGAGGCACCGGGCATCATAACAGGAGACGCACAGATAGTCCAGATGGGAGACAAGTTTGTGATGTTCTATTTCTCAGCCTATAACCCAGACCGTAAATACAACGCTTATAATACCTTTGCCGTGAGCCGTGACCTTGTGCATTGGCAAGACTGGACTGGTGCTGACCTGATATGGCCGACCAAAGAGTATGACAACATGTTTGCACATAAGAGTTATGTGCTGAAACACGATAATGTGGTGTACCATTTTTATTGTGCCGTCAACAAAGCCGGACAGAGGGGTATTGCTGTCGCAACGAGCATACCTATGGGTTGTTCTGATAAACATTTTCCGGAACCAAATCACAAGGGCAGACGTATAATAACCAGTCTTAATGATGGATGGACAGCCAGACTGACGAGTATCGCCGAGGGAACGAAAGCATCAGGTGTGAACCTGGATATGACAGCCCACACGGTTAATCTGCCACATAATTTTGATGACTATTTTGGTTACCGCCAACTGAAACACGGTAACTTACACGGCACGGCTCATTATGAGAAATCATTTGAAATAGAAAAGCGGAATGGTAAGGTCTATACCCTTCAGATAGAGGGTGCCGGCACGTATGTCACAGTAACCCTTAATGGCCATAGTTACGGAAGGGAGGCTGTGGGACGCACGGTGTTGAGCATAGATATTACAGATCATCTCCGTAACGGCAGAAATGATATTTCTGTGGAAGTGGAGCACCCTGAGATGATAACCGACATGCCTTGGGTATGTGGCGGTTGCTCAGCGGAGTGGGGGTTCTCTGAGGGTTCACAGCCTTTCGGTCTCTTCCGCCCAGTATCTATAATAGAGTCCTATGATGTAAGGGTAGAGCCATTCGGCGTGCATATATGGAATAATGTGTCTTGCGACAGCGTGTATATTGACACTGAGGTGAAGAATTATTCTGACAGACCACGCACAGTGGAGTTGGTGAATAAGTTTGCTATGGAAAGTGGCAAACAGGTCTTTCGCCTGACCCAGGAGGTGAGCCTTGAGCCTGGAGAGACAAAGATGATACACCAACAGTCACCAGTAAATGATGTCAGGCGGTGGAACCCCGATGATCCATATCTGTATATCCTCACCTCAATGATTAAGGATGAGCATGGCGCGACAGCTGATAATGTGACAACACAGTTTGGTATACGTAGTATCTCATGGCCTGTACACCGTAAGGATGGCGACCAGCGTTTCCTTATCAATGGTAAACCGCTGTTTATCAACGGCACATGTGAATATGAGCACCTGTTTGGACAGAGTCACGCCTTTACACCAGAACAGATACGCTCGCGGGTTAAGATGATACGTCAGACGGGCTTTAATGCGTTCCGTGAGGCACACCAGCCGCACAACCTCTTATATCAGCAGCTCTTAGATGAGCAGGGTATGCTATTCTGGAGCCAGTTCTCGGCACATATATGGTATGACTCGCCTGAGTTCAAGGCTAATTTCAAGAAATTCCTGCGTCGCTGGATACGTGAGCGACGTAACTCTCCAAGTATAATCCTTTGGGGATTGCAGAACGAGAGCGTGTTGCCACGAGAGTTTGCGCAGGAGTGTTCCGACATAATACGTGAGATGGATCCCACGGCACTCACCATGAGAGCCATCACCACGTGCAACGGTGGTGACGGCACCGACTGGAATGTCGTGCAGAACTGGAGTGGCACATACGGTGGCAGCGCCGACAACTATGATAATGAGTTGAAACGTCCGGACCAATTATTGAACGGTGAGTATGGCGCTTGGCGCACCCTTGGCTTGCACGGCAAAGAGAAATACAGTGAGGAATCGTTCTCGGAGTTGTTGATGAAGAAGTCACGCCTTGCCTTAGATGCCGCTGATAGCGTGTGCGGCCATTTCCAATGGCTCTTCGTGTCGCACGAGAACCCTGGTAGGGTACAACCAGACGAGGCACTCCGTCGTGTCGATAAGGTTGGCCCTATCAATTACAAGGGATTACTCACTCTGTGGGAACAGCCCACAGAAGGACTGAAAAACTATCACGACCTTTTCGTGGGACGCTCTGAGGTTCACCATAGCTATCCTCCGGCATCGGAGCAGAATCCCACAGACCTGCTTCAACCAACTGAGGGTTATGAGTATATTTACCGCATCAACTGCGGTGGCGATGAGTACACCGACCGGTACGGCATGACGTGGCAACAGGATAATGACAAGATAAGCACATCATGGTCGGCAGCATTTGGTCTGAACCCCTTTATGGCGTCTCAGGGCAGCACAGACTACGTGATACATGGAACCACAGATGAAGACCTGTTCAGATTCTTCAGGTGGGGCAGACACAAACTGGGCTATGACCTTGATGTCCCTAATGGTGAGTATCGTATAGAGTTGTATTTCATTGAGCCATGGGTGGGAGAGTGGTATGAGTATGTTGACAACGAGACAGGCTCACGCCTTGCAGATTATGAGGGTGAGCGTATCTTCGATGTCGCCGTCAATGGTAATACAGTGATAGATGACCTGGATATATGGTCGGAGGCTGGTATGGCGGGTGCCCTGAAGAAGGTGGTTACTGCTACCGTTACCGATGGAAGACTGAGCATCCGTTTTCCGGAGGTAAAGGTCGGTCAGGCTGTCATCTCAGCCATCGCCGTGGCACGTAAGGGTGGTGATGGCGCTGAGGGTCAGAGGATTATCGCCTCATCTTTACCAAAGACCTATTGGCAAGAGCTTAATACCGATACTATAGCCAAATACCCCAAGGAACTGCTGCCTCAGGATAAGGAGGCTTTCCCAGCCACTAAATATGAGCAGGTGAGATCAGGTGAGTGGGTTGTCACTCCCGGTGTGGCTCGTGAGTATGCCTTGCGTTTCAGGTATAAGAATTTCTCTGATGTCACCCGTAAGGGTCGGCTCACTATCACTGACAGTCATGGCATAGTGCTTCAGGACAGAGAAATATCATTCCCTGTGACACCTAATAAGTTTAAGACTCTAAGCACAACCACAGGTACCCAGATTAACGCAGGCCATTACACAATAAAGGTCACTGGTACCGACGGGGTGGAGTTTGAGACCCTTGAGGTTCAGTAAAGTAATTTAACCCCAAATCCTAATGACAGCTTTGGATTTGAAAAAACCTGCATTTTTATTGTTTACAAACAACAAAAATGCAGGTTTTGTAGCGTTTATAGTTTATAGGGGCAATGGATATTACCTCTCTGCTATAGGTGTGTATTCTCTTCGTCCGAGTACATTCTTGTAGGCAGGGCGTATGATTCGGCGTCCCTCGAAGTTCAGCTCCTCAATACGGTGAGCCATCCATCCTACGATACGTGCCATGGCAAAGATAGGAGTGTAAATCTCCTGCGGCAGCCCAATCATCTCATATATGAAGCCGGAATAGAAGTCCACATTACAACAGATAGGCTTCTTTGTCTTACGGTGTGCGGAAACACATTTGATGCCTTCCTGCTCCAACAGGCGAAGGAATTGGTATTCCTCTTCTCGTCCTTTCTCTTTAGCCAGTTCACCTGCAAGTTTCTTCAGCTCAACGGCACGCGGGTCAGACTTGGTATATACAGCATGACCGATACCATAGATGAGTCCGGACTTGTCGTATGCCTCTTTGTTGAGCATGCGCTTCAGGTAGGTGTCTATCTCATCTATGTTGGTCCAGTCGTTGATCTGTTCCTTCAGGTGATGGAACATATTGATAACCTTAATGTTGGCACCGCCATGGAGTGGACCTTTCAGTGATCCTATGCCTGCAGCGATGCTTGAGTAGGTGTCTGTGCGTGTACTGCTTGTCACCCTTACGGTGAATGTGGAGTTGTTACCACCACCGTGTTCCGCCTGTATGATAAGCAGCAGGTCGAGCATACGGGCGTCAAGCTCAGTATAGTCCCCATGCTTAATCATATAGAGAAAGTTCTCAGCAATAGACATCTTTTCTTTCGGATGACGTATATGCAAAGAGCGACCCTTTTCGGAGTGTCTGAAGATATTATATGCGTATGCTATGATTGTCGGGAATTTGGCAATCAGTTCAATAGCCTGGCGCATGAGGTTATCGCGTGAAATATCATCTGGGTTCTTGTCGAAGGTGTACATCTCCAATACGCAGCTTGCAAGGATATTCATGATATTTGAGCCCTCTAAGTCGAAGAGGTGTACTGTTGTGCGGTGGTCGAGAGGCATATTCTCATTGATGAGTTCACGGAATGCCTCCAATTCCTCTTTGTCTGGCAGTTCGCCAGAGAGTAGCAGATAAGCAATCTCTTCAAATCCGAAACGTTTTTCCTTGAGCAGTGGTGTCACGAGGTCGTCAAGCTCATATCCGCGATAAAACAGTTTTCCTTCGATAGGTGTTACAACACCGTTCTCGCTCCGCTCATAACCTTCCACATTACCAATATTGGTAAGTCCTACAAGTACACCTGAGCCGTCTTCGTTTCTCAGTCCTCTTTTTACTCCGTATTGTGAAAACAGGTTGTTGTCAATCTTGCATGCCGTCTTAACGGCATCAGACAGTTTATATATCAGATATTCCTTTTTCATAATGGTCTTGTAATAAATAGTCTAATAGTAAATAAAACGTCCAATAGTAAAAGATGTCTTACGGCAAAGTATTGCAGTTTACCCGATAACGTGCATCTTGCCGAAGATATAGAGTACTATATATCCGAGAAGGAGTGTCAGCAAACCTACAGTGAGACCAATTTTCAGCATCTGGTCTTGTTTCACCAGACCGGTAGAGTAGGCGATAGCATTTGGAGGCGTTGATATTGGCAGGCACATGGCAGCAGACGCAGAGAGGGCAATGCCCATGATGATGGTTGCTGTTCCGCCAATGGCATCAAGACGGTCGCCCATGCCGGTACATACCACAGCGAGTATAGGCACGAGGAGTGCCGCTGTGGCTGTGTTGGAGATGAAGTTGGAGAGTAAGTAGCAGATAAGTCCAGACACGAGCAATATTACTATCGGGCTCCAGTTTGCGAATGGTATGCTGTCGATGGCTGCCGCTGCCAGTCCACTGCCGTTGAGACCAAGGCCAAGGGCAAAGCCACCTGCCACCATCCAGATGACACTCCAGTCGATAGACTGCAGATCCTTGCCAGTTATAACGCCTGTGATGGCAAACACGCCCATTGGTATCAGTGCCACGGTGTTGGCGTCAACCCCTGTAACCCTGTCAAGCAGCCACATCAGTATGGTGACGATGAAAGTGATAGAGACCACCCACATTCGCCATCCCTTTGCTACATGCCCCTTGATGTCAAGTTTTATTGTTTTCTGGGTGAACGGGAACATCTTTAGAATGATAAACCATGAGAGCAGCAGAATGACTATGGTGAGAGGAAACATTATCATCATCCATTGTCCGAAACTGATGTTCATGTGCAGTTGCTCATTGAGTGCCTGCAATGCAATGGCATTAGGTGGTGTGCCGATAGGTGTAGCCATACCACCGATATTGGCAGCCACAGGAATACAGAGCGTAAGTGCAATCCTGCCTTTTCCGTTGGCGGGCAGTGCTGCAAAGACGGGCGTGAGGAATGTCAGCATCATGGCTGCTGTTGCTGTGTTGCTCACAAACATAGAGAATATGCCTGTTATAAGCAGGAAGCCGAGCAGCACATTCTCGCTCTTTTGTCCGAATGGTCGTATCAGATTGCGTGCCAACAGCACGTCGAGTCCGCTTTTTGTGGCTGCTATAGCAAGAATAAAACCACCGAGGAAGAGCATAATCACCGGATTGGCAAATGTAGCCATAATTTCCGTACTACTCAGAACAGTGCCATAATCCGCTCCGCTTATCCTGTCTGCGTTCTTAAACTGTGCGTTTTTGGAAGTCCAGTTTTTGTCAGAGCTGAGATTTTTCTTGTCATTGACGGAAAGTGTTGTGAAGTCCCATTTCCTGTCTGTCTTGTCGCCGCTTGTAAGCGTGATGCTCTGCAGGTACAAGGCACCTCCCTTGGATGTGAGTGCCACGTCGCCGTCTTTACTCACAGTTCCCTGTATCGTTTTGGTTTCCTCTCCCTTCTCACCGCCTTTTACTGTGAAATTCTTCGATGTACCCACAAAAGCTTTACTGTCCGTCTCAGTTTTATAAGTAACGAGCAGTGTCTCGCCTTTCTTCATTTTGGGTATAGAGAGTGTTATGTCTTTTCCGTTGAGGATAAGGCATTTCTCTTTCTCATCAATAATCAGTTTGTCAGCCTTATAGATACCAGACGTGAAAGACAGATCTTTTGTTATCTCTAATTCCGTGCCGTTAGCCTGCAACTTGGGGTTAGAACCCTTAAAGAATGATATGCTGTTGTTGGAAACGGTGAGACACATCACAGATATGATTGTCAGCGATGTAGCCCAGGATGGTATAGCCTCTGTAAGCCATGATAATGTGGCGAAAACGAAGATGGCTATTATCCTCTGTTGTATAACAGTCAGTCCCTCAATACCGAAAAAATCAGTGGGCAGGCACCATATAAGTGCTGTGATGATGATGATAGCAAATAGCTCCAAGAATTTTTTCTTAGAGTATTTGTTGGTTAAAGCATTTGGATTTTCCTCTGCTGCCATAATGAAATAAAATCTTTATTATCTTAAAAAAATATTCAAAATCGGGTGCAAAGTTACGAAAAAACGTGAGCAGAACAAAATAAATCACCATTTATTTTTTATGCCGAGATGGAGTAACTTCTTAAAAGTTACTAAAAAACCGATTAAGCGAAAAATAAAAAGTTAACTTTTTTATTCGAGCATGAGGTTTTTATGCAATAAATAAGCGAAATACAAAATAAATCTCATTTTTGTTATTTCCGAATGCCAGTAACAGTCTAAAAGATGCGATATAGTATGCATTTTTATTGATAACTTTCTCCTATTTAGAAAAAAAGTTGTAATTTTGCGCATAATTATAATTTTATGAAGAGAGACGACGATATAAGGAATGCCATCCTAACTATGCGTAAGGGTGGGGTAATCCTCTATCCCACAGACACTATATGGGGTATAGGCTGCGATGCCACCAATGCCGAGGCGGTACGCAGGGTTTATGAGATTAAACGTCGTGACGACAGTAAGGCTTTGATTTGCCTTGTCGATTCCGAGGGTCGTTTGCAGCGTTATATCCGTAATATACCCAATGTGGCTTGGGATATCTTTGAGTTTGCCACCATTCCAACAACAATTATCCTCGATGGTGCGGTGAACATCGCACCAAATCTACTTGCAGAAGATGGTTCCGTGGGTATGCGAATCACCCGTGAGCCATTTTCCAATGAGTTGTGTTATAAATTTATGAAACCTATTGTCAGTACCAGCGCCAATGTGAGTGGCGAGAAGTCACCTCAGAATTTCCGTGATATCCCTCAGGAGATAATAGATCAGGTTGATTATGTGTGCTGGTCACGCAGGCAAGAGAAAAAACCTCATCAGCCAAGCAAAATCATTAAGTTGTCGGAGAATGGTGAGGTGAGAATAATCAGGTGAGTAATAGAATTTTATCTTCCCAATAAAAAACTAACAACTTGTAAATTTACCAATGAAGGACGAGGAAAGGATAGGAAGAAGGTCGCTGTTAGACCGCTTTATTGTATGGCGCAAGGTGAATATCACCGACCGTCAATTTACGCTTATTCTATCGTTTTTCGTCGGATTGCTGGCTTCTCTTGCCGCAACCTTGCTTCATACCTTGATAAAGCATATTCAGCAATTGTTGACCCACGGTTTTAATGTGGAGTCATTCAACTGGTTGTATCTTGTCTTTCCTATTGTGGGTATATATATCACGAGTCTATTTGTAAAATACATCGTAAAAGACAATATCTCACATGGTATAACCCGCATACTATATGCTATAAGTTCCAAGCAGAGTCATATAAAGCGTCATAACAGCTGGACATCGGTGGTGGCGTCTGCCATAACGATTGGATTTGGTGGCTCTGTGGGTGCTGAGGCTCCAATCGTTTTGACAGGCTCGGCAATTGGCAGTAACTTAGGACAGTTGTTTAAAATGGACAACAAGACCTTGATGCTTCTTGTTGGCTGTGGCGCCGCGGCAGCCATAGCGGGTATCTTTAAAGCTCCAATAGCCGGACTGGTCTTTACCCTTGAGGTGCTGATGGTTGATCTGACGATGGCTTCTCTGCTTCCAATCCTTATCTCCAGTGTCACTGCCACATGTTTCACATATCTTTTCATCGGTTCCAATGTTCTTTTCACTTTCCATTTAGACCAGGCATGGCAGATAGAGCGTGTACCAGCCACTATACTCCTTGGTGTGGCATGTGGTATAATATCATTGTATTTTATCAGGATGATGACAGTATGTGAGGGCGTTTTTGAGAAACTGAAGTCCCACCGTTATCTGCGCCTGTTGATAGGTGGAATCCTGCTCAGTACACTTATATTCTTTTTCCCCTCTCTGTATGGTGAGGGTTACAGTAGTTTGGATATACTTCTTAATGGCAAGACACTCACCGACTGGAACCAGGTGATGTCCAACTCTTTCTTCTATGGTCATTCCAATCTGCTCATATTATATATTGCCTTAGTACTTCTGACAAAGGTGGTTGCCACATCTGCCACTAATGGTGCCGGTGGTGTGGGTGGTACTTTCGCTCCCTCTCTTTTCATTGGTGGTTTTGGAGGTTTCCTTTTTGCCAGGCTTTGGAATATGTATAAGATAGGTGTTTATGTTCCAGAGAAGAATTTCACCTTGCTTGGTATGGCTGGTGTGATGGCTGGCGTGATGCACGCCCCTCTTACTGGAATGTTTCTCATTGCCGAGATAACCGGTGGATATAAATTGTTCATACCCTTGATGATTGTCAGTATCTGTGCCTATCTCACCATCTATCTCTTTGAGCCACACAGTATTTATGGTATGCGTCTGGCAAGACAAGGTAAGTTGAGGACACACCATACAGATCATACAGCTCTCACCTTGATGAACTTAGAGAGTGTTATAGACAGAGAGGTGACGACAGTGGAGCCTGAGATGCGCCTTGGTGACCTTATTCATGTTATCAGTCGCAGCAGGAGCGCGTATATCGCCGTTACAGACACCGCTGGTGTACTCCTTGGCGAAGTGAATGTCAACAAGATACGTCATGTGGTGTTCCGTACAGAGTTGTACGACAGGTATAACGTTGCGAAGATTATGACGGAGTGTCCTGCCACTTTGCTTGCTCAGGATCCAATGACGGTTGTGATGAGGAAGTTTGAGGATACCGATGCCATCAATCTTCCCGTGATTGATTTAGAGGGTCATCTCACTGGATTTATATCCCGTGCCCGTATGCTGACAGCATATCGGCATATTGTGGCTGATATGTCGGAGGAATAGGAGATGGAGTGTGAATGATACAAACTTTTGGATGATAAATGTAATTGTCAAAAAATATAATGGATAAGAGGGATTTGAGAATTGTTTTTATGGGAACACCGGAGTTTGCGGTAGAGTCACTGCGCACCTTGGTGGAGGGTGGATATAACGTGGTTGCTGTCGTTACCCAGCCCGATCGCCCAGTGGGTCGTCATGGCTCTGTGTTACGCGCCCCGGAAGTGAAGCTGTATGCTCAGAGTGTTGGGTTGCCGGTGTTACAGCCAGAGAAGATGAAAGACCCTGTGTTTGTTGAGGCTCTTCGCTCTTATAATGCTGATTTGCAGGTGGTAGTGGCATTCCGTATGTTGCCTGAGGTAGTGTGGGCGATGCCTCGCTTCGGCACGTTCAATGTGCATGCGGCTCTATTACCGCAGTATCGTGGCGCTGCTCCCATCAACTGGGCTGTCATAAACGGTGAGACACAGACAGGTGTGACAACTTTTTTCCTTGACCATGACATTGATACCGGTCGTGTCATCTTGCAGCGTCCTTTTGATATCCCGGAAACGGAAGACGCCGGT
>JAGDAU010000077.1 GCA_017959365.1 Prevotella sp. | reverse complement strand
GATTCCCGTGATGGGCAGCTATTGTGACCTCATAGGCATACGCAGCTTTGCCGGTCTCTCAGACCGAGAATATGACTATGCGGAAACGGTGTTGTACCAGTTTATCAAATATTCCGGTCGTCCGGTATTTGCCATGGAGACAGCCACAGTACACCCACTGCAGGCCTTCGCCGACCTTATAACCATTGAGGAGCATAAGGCCGTTAAGCGTCCGAAGGTAGTGCTCACATGGGCTCCCCACTGCCGCTGTCTGCCGCAGGCTGTACCTAACTCCTTCGCGCAGTGGATGAATGCTGCCGACGTAGATTTCGTAGTCACTCATCCCCAGGGATATGAGCTTGATCCTAAGTTTGTGGGTAACGCCAGAGTGGAGTACGACCAGCGTAAAGCCTTCGAGGGTGCCGACTTCATATATGCAAAAAACTGGAGTAATCCTGGTGTCACCAATCCTGCAGACTATGGTAAGATAACGAGCGAAGACCGCTCATGGACCGTCGATGAAGAGCACATGGCATGGACCAACAACGGTAAGTTCATGCACTGTCTGCCGGTACGTCGCGGACTGATTGTCACCGATAACGTGATAGAATCGCCTAACAGCCTCGTTATTCCAGAGGCAGCAAACAGGGAGATCTCTGCTACCGTGGTGATAAAGAGGATGCTGGAGGCATTATAAGTCTCACTGGTAGATGCAAATAAAATCGGGAAGACTTGTTGAGTCTTCCCGATTATTTATTATTTGTCTTCTTGGAACAGCGGATCTTCTGGCATTACCATAACTGGTTTCTGCTGCTCTGCCTTAAGGATATTCTCAGGCACATATCGTTTGTCAACAACGAGACGGAAAGTGTATTCATCAAACCATTCATCAGTCATGATGATGTAACCGGCCTGTCCGAAGTCAGCACCCCAGCTATTCTCTACTTTCCATTTACGGGACTTTCCGTTGGCATCGAGATCGACAGCTGTGAGAGTCATGGCGTGGGTTGAACCGCTATCGAAGGTCATGATGCGTTCTGCCTTAGTCATGGGGAAGTCGGTGTTAAACAGCGTAGCGTAGTCGTAGTTGTTAAGGTCGCAGAGTCCACGCTTGAGGTCAAGTTGCTTACCAACATCATAGCTGGAGTACATCTTACGTCCATCGCGCAGTGATGCAATAGCCATCTGCTTGATATCTTCCATAGGCAGATTGATATATTTCCAGTTGTGACCGTCGTATGTATGACGGTCCCATTCCACCTCGTATGTCTTATAGTATTCGCGACGAGGGTCGTTCATAGCCATGATGAATGTGCCATTGATGGGGCCGCCCACAGTCTCCTGACAGAATGACTTCGGGGTATATGTCTTTGGCTCGCCATATTCTTTTCCGTCATTGTCGCGGAAAGCATACGTAAACTGCATGGGGGGCTCACCGATATTCAGACTCAGAATATGGTATATCGTGGCAAGCATACGTGTCTTTTCTGCCATGACATCCTTTTGGGCTGTGCCTCCCTGTACCATCTTACGCAGTTTGAGACCATATTCACGTAATTTTGAAGAAATAATCTTTGCCATACGACTGGTGTTATCAGCAGAATAAGTCTCTGGCATCACAGACGATGGCACAAGGCCGTATTTGTCTGCTAAGTCGGCAACTCCGCAGAATGTGCCTCCGTCATTGATAGGGTTCTTGAAGAAGAACTGCACCCTCTGGTCATCAATGGGTTTGTCGGCCGTATCAATGATGCCCTGCAAGAAGAGGTTTGCTTTTTCCAACTGATCATAGAAGAAGAGGTATCCCCATGAGAACTCCACTTTCATGGTGTCGTAGTGCTGTTTGGCGAAGTTGGCTCTCAGCACATTCAGGCCTGAGAACAGCCAGCAGCGTCCGCTGCTCTTCTGGTCTGTGATACTCTGCTTAGGCGTCTCTGTGCTGAAGTAGGTATCTACCTTCCCCTGATTGTTGAAATTTTTTGCAAGATTGTCAATCGAATTTGATGCAATGGCGTTAAAGAGAGCCTTGTCTGAGGCTCCTCCGCCAGCCTGCGCGCGTATCTGACCGAGCATCGTTTCAGAGATGCCTCCTTCTTGCTTACTCTGTGCCCACAGCATCGTAGCCATCAGGGCAGCCATGATAGTAATGCCTATTTTTCTCATTGCTCATATTTTTATTTCATTATTTTATCGTTATCACGTTACTACGACATTTCGTAAAAGACTTACACTTCACTCAAGACCGGCGGGGAGAAGGCTGTATAGATAGTAGGCTACATAGAAGCCTACTACCACAAGGACTATGAAGAGTATGCTGACAGTGAAGAAAAGTGCAAGATTGGCGTTGCGGCTGAGGGGCTTGCGCTCACGCCGTCTGCGTTCCTCTTGCTTCTGCTGTTGACTCAAAGACGCACTTACGAAGCCTGCAGGACCACCATACTGAGGAGTGTTGACATCTATGCGGCAAGACAATGTCTTGCCGCAATTAGGACAACGAAACCGCAGCCGGCCAAGCGACGGAGCCTCCACGATAAAAGCATGGGCACAATGCGGGCAACGTATCTTGTATCTCATTTATCTCTTTTTCCACAATCTGGTCATATCCTCTAAGCTCTTACCCTTTGTCTCGGGCACGAGTTTCCAGACGAAGAATGCCGCAATAATGCAAATCACTCCGTACAGTCCGTATGTGAACCAGTGACCGAAATCGTCACCCTCAGAGAGATGCATGTTAAACATTGGCACAAAGGTACTTGACACAATGAAATTGAATATCCATTGGAACGCAACCGCGATAGCCACAGCTGCACCGCGAATGGTATTGGGGAATATCTCTGCTATCAGCACCCAGCAAATCGGCCCCCAAGAGAACATGAATGACGCTGAATACACCATTATGCTGAGCATGGTGATAATCTCCATTCCGGCATGACCAAACGTGACGGCAACACCAAAGGCACCAACAGCCATACCTAATGATCCCCAAATGAGAAGCGGCTTACGACCCCATTTCTCAACAGTGAATACAGCAACGAGAGTGAAGAGGATGTTGACAACTCCCATAATAACTGTGTTAACCATTGGATTTGTCATACCCATATCGCCGAAGATACGCGGTGCGTAATACAGTACGGCGTTTATACCCACAGCCTGCTGGAATACGCTGAGCATGATACCCACGAAGATACACAGATAACCGTATGTAAACAGTTTCTCCGTCTTGACTGTTATGGTATCCTTGATGTCACGCAGTATCTCCTCTGCCTTTGCCAAGCCATTGATACGGCCAAGCACCGTCTTAGCTTTCTCATCCTGACCAATCATAACAAGGTAGCGCGGTGTCTCTGGCACGAAGCATATCAATAAGGCAAACAGTCCGGCGGGAACCATCTCTGAGCCGAACATATACCTCCAGCCAGTCTCTATTGTCCATGGGTCACTGGAAGCAGCTACCTGACTGAACCCCTGACCGATAGACTCTATCACAGGATTGGTGTGGTCGCCAAGGATAATGAAATTAACGAAATACACCACCAACTGACCGAAGATAATAGCAAACTGGTTCCATGACACCAGCATACCACGGATATTAGACGGTGCCACCTCACCGATGTACATCGGGCATATAGCCGATGCCAGACCGACACCAATACCACCGATGACACGGTAAATATTAAATGCCACAAGCAGGTTGAATGTGGCTTTCCCTTTCTCAAAAAACAAAAACTCCGGATACATCGATCCAAAAGCTGACACAAAGAACAAAAAGCCAGCGAGTATCAATGAGCGCTTACGTCCTAACCGCGTTGCAAGCATGCCAGACAATGCACTACCTATTATGCAACCTATCAAAGCAGAACTACTGGAGAAGCCGTGATAGAAATCGGAATACTGAAAATCTGGAGCTCCAAGAAAAAACGCCTGCAGGCCTTTCTCCGCACCAGAAATTACAGCAGTATCATACCCAAAGAGCAAACCACCAAGGACTGCCACCAACACAATAGACACAAGATAGGCTTTTGAACCTTGTTCATTCTTTTTCATAAATATCCAAGTTTATATAAGTAATAGATAATAATTACGAGATTATTTTAGCGTTGCAAAGGTAAGCAAAAATTTTGAAATCATTACCCCAATGTGGCATTTTTTCATAAGAAAGCAAAATAAATTTTGTTTTTAATTCAATTATTACTAATTTTGCACCTTAGTTGGGTTAATAGCCAACAGAAAAGAACATAAAAGATGAGATATAGCGAGGTGATAGGACAAAGGGACACCATCACACGGCTTGTGAAGCTGTGCGACGAGGAACGTATGCCACACGCCTTGCTGCTTACCGGTGACACCGGATATGGTAAGATGGCAATAGCCCTTGCCACAGCATCTTATCTACTATGCTCCAATCCTCATGACGGCGACTCATGCGGAGAGTGTCCGGCATGCAAGATGATCCGACGTTTAGAGCATCCCGACCTGCATTTCAGCTATCCCGTGATACGACCTACCGGAGAGGCCGCAGGTCATAAGATGGCAAGTGATGACTTCGCGCGCGAATGGAAAGAGATGCTCACTGAAAGTCCATATTTCAGTATCAACAAATGGCTGAATGCTATGGGAGCTGCCAATCAGCAGGCTACCATAGGTGTGGGTGAGGGCGAGAGCCTCCTTCATAAGATGTCATTGAAATCAAGTCAGGGAGGATATAAACTCAGCATAATATGGCTGCCAGAGAGAATGAACGGAGACTGTGCCAACAGTCTGCTCAAACTTATTGAGGAACCGCCATCAAAGACAGTGTTCATACTATGCAGCGAGAAACCCGAGATGCTATTGGAAACTATACGCAGCCGCACACAGCGCATAGACATGAGGAGCATCACCATACCCGACATCAAGGAAGCCCTGATGAGGTTAAGAGGGTTGGAGGAAGAGACGGCACAGCGCGTGGCGAGAGCCTCCGATGGCAGTTGGCTCAACGCCACGGAACTACTCAATGCCGACAATGAGAACGCACTGTTCCTCGACCTCTTTATGTCACTCATGCGACTGGCATTCAAACGTGACATAGCGGGTCTGAAGCGGTGGACTGACAACGTGGCTGCCATGGGGCGTGAGAAACAGAGGCGCATGCTCACCTATTTCGTCCACATGGTAAGAGAGAACTTCATGTATAACTTCGGCATGCCAGAGCTCAACTACATGACCAAAGAGGAGGAGAATTTCTCCACCCGTTTCGCACGTTTCATCAACGAGGCAAATGTGATTGAGATAACCGAGCTCTTTGAGCGTGTAATGCGTGATATCGGTCAGAACGCCAATGCCAGAATGGAGTTATACGACATGTGTCTGCAAATAATTGTTTTACTTATAAGAAAATAACACTTACGATATATGGATTTTAAGAACATGAAATTCAAGATAGACATCGGTGCGGCTCGCGGACTCAGTTACAGAGGCTGCGGAAGACAAGACTGTCAGCTCAACACCTATGACTATCTTGCTGACATACCTGGAAACAACGATGCTACCGACCTTGTGGAGGTGCAATTCAAAAACACCAGAAAGGGGTATTATCACAATGTCAATGGACTGAACCTGCAGAAAGGTGACATCGTGGCTGTCGAAGCAAGCCCTGGTCATGACATTGGGGTGGTGACACTAACAGGACAGTTGGTGAAGTTGCAGATTAAGAAAGCAAATCTCAAATCAGAGGATGACATCAAACGTATATACCGTATTGCCAAGCAGGTTGACATGGACAAATACTTCGAGGCAAAACGGCGTGAGCACCCCACGATGATACAGAGCAGACAGATAGCCAAAGACCTCAACCTGCAAATGAAGATTGGCGATGTAGAATATCAAGGCGATGGCAATAAGGCTATTTTCTATTATATCGCAGATGAGCGCGTAGACTTCCGACAGCTTATCAAAGTACTTGCAGAGACCTTCCACGTAAGGATTGAGATGAAGCAGATTGGCGCACGTCAGGAGGCAGGACGCATTGGTGGTACCGGACCATGCGGACGTGAGCTCTGTT
This sequence comes from Prevotella sp., assembly GCA_017959365.1. GTDB lineage: Bacteria > Bacteroidota > Bacteroidia > Bacteroidales > Bacteroidaceae > Prevotella. The sequence goes on along the minus strand of JAGDAU010000077.1, from coordinate 17,534 downwards.
GTGCCACATGGATGAAAAACTTCGTCAGCGTGAGTACCAATGCCGCCCGTTTTCAGGATATATCCCTCAACCCTCAGAAGTTGGCTGGTATGTGCGCTAAACTGAAATGCTGCCTCAACTACGAAGTGGATGAGTATATCGAGGCACGCAAGCAGCTACCTGGCAAGGATGTCATTCTGCAGACTCAAGACAGCGACTATTTCCTCTTCAAGATGGACATAATGGCAGGCTTGCTGACGTACTCAACGCAGAAGGGTATTCCTGCCAATGCAGAGACCATAACAGCAGAGAGAGCGCGTGAGATCATAGAAATGAACAAACGAGGTGAAAAACCCCTCAGTTTGTCTTCTAATGGTGAGCGTAATACCCCGGAACGCCCCCACGACCTGCTTGAGGGAGCTGACCTGAGCCGTTTCGACAAGTCGAAGAAGAAAAAGAAGAAACAGCGTCAGACCAATAACAAGCAGCGTGAGACAAAAGACAAAGACCAGAGGCCACGCCGCCGTGAGCCACGTGAGCCAAGACAGCCAGACAAACCAGAAGAGCAATAACAACAGTTAAGACATTTAAACGGATGGTAAAAAAGGTGTTCGGCGTTATACCGCTTGCCGTTATTGTAACAATATCAATAATAATGTCGCTCTCGTCATGCGGGAGCGACACTATATATATCAATTATCGCCACACACCAACACCATGGGAAAAAAACGACACCTTGCTATATATCACCAAAAAGATGAAGGTAACGGGCGAATATCAAGAATTTGTAGAACTACGCACCACTGAAGAATACCCTTTCAGCAGTGTCACACTCATTATTGACCAACAGTCAAAACCATCGGGGTTTCATGCCTCAGACACACTGAAATGTCAGATTGCCGACAAGCACGGAGTGTTCGGAGGCAGCGGCTTCGCATACAGGCAGTTTGAGTTTCCGCTACGCAAAGTAAAGATACCCATGGGCGACTCACTCAAGGTTACCATAAGGCATAACATGCGCCACAATATGCTGGAGGGTATTACCGATGTTGGACTGCGACTGACACATTAGTTAGCCATCTCAGAGATAAACTTTATCCTTACGAGGCGTATCTCATCCTCAGAGTACTCTTCGCCGAGTTCCTCTACAGCACGGTCCAGGCTGTCGGTCTCACTCTCCATGAAATAGTCATAGATATCTTCCACGTGATCATCATCCACAACATCCTCAAGGAAATAATCTATATTCAGTTTTATACCGCTATAGACAATCGTCTCTACCTCTGTGAGGAAATCATCAAAATCGACACTCTGTGCTGCTGCGATGTCGTCAAGGGGAACCTTCTTGTCAATGCTCTGGATAATCTTTACCTTTAGAATGGACTTCTTTGCCACTGTCTTGACACGGAACTCTGCAGGACGCTCGATCTCATTCTCCTCACAATGTCTCTTGATGAGGTCACAAAACTCCTGACCATATCTCTTTGCCTTACCGGCGCCAACACCCTGAATATTCTGTAACTCCTCTATTGACAGCGGATACATTGTTGCCATCTGCTCCAGCGACACATCCTGGAATATGACGTACGGCGGCAACTCATGCCTACGCGCCACTTTGCGACGCAAATCCTTAAGCATAGAGTAAAGCTGAGGGTCAAGAGCGTCTGATCCGCCCTCAACATTATCATTTATTTCACTCTCGCGGAACTCATTATCCTTGACAACCATAAACTCTGTCGGATTCTTGAGATACTGTTTACCAGCCGATGTCAACTTCAACAATCCGTAGTTTTCCACATCCTTCTTGATGTATCCGGCAATAATACCCTGACGTATCACCGGATTCCATATTGACACCTCCTCATCGGCTCCTGCGCCGAATGCCTCCAACTCGTTGTGTTTGTGCATCACGATATTGTCGGTTGGCCTGCCTTTGCAGAAGTCAATGATATAATCGGTCTGGAAATTCTCCTTCACCGCCTTGATGGCATTGAGTACCACAATCAATGCATTCCTGCCATCTATCCTGGTCTTAGGATTCTTACAGTTGTCACAGTTGCCACAGTTGTCACGATTGTATGTTTCACCGAAATAATGGAGCAGCATCTTGCGGCGGCACACCGATGACTCAGCGTATGCTGCTGTCTCCTGAAGCAGCTGCCTGCCAATGTCTTGCTCTGCCACAGGCTTTCCCTCCATGAATTTCTCTAACTTTTTCAAGTCCTTGCGGCTATAGAAAGCTATACACTCACCCTCGCCACCATCTCGTCCGGCGCGCCCTGTTTCCTGATAGTAGCCCTCAAGGCTCTTTGGTATATCATAGTGGATGACAAACCTCACATCAGGTTTGTCAATACCCATACCAAAGGATATGGTTGCAACAATGACATCTATTTTCTCCATTAGGAAATCATCCTGAGTCTGCGACCTTGTAGCACTATCCAAACCAGCATGATATGCCTCTGCCTTTATGCCGTTGGCCTTAAGGATCTCTGCCAACTCTTCAACTTTCTTTCTTGACAGGCAATAGATAATACCACTCTTGCCTGGCTTGTCGTGGATATATTTAACCACCTGCACATCCACATCATTAGCCTTCTGCCTCACCTCATAATAAAGATTGGGCCTGTTGAAGGAGCTCTTAAACTCCTTGGCATCCACAATGCCGAGACTCTTCTTGATATCAGTACGCACCTTATCCGTGGCTGTGGCGGTCAAGGCTATCACCGGAGCATTACCAATCTTATTGATAGTAGGTCGGATTGCCCTATAGTCAGGACGGAAATCATGTCCCCACTCTGATATGCAGTGAGCCTCATCAATGGCATAAAATGAAATCTTAACCGTTTGTAAAAACTTAACGTTCTCCTCCTTGTTCAATGACTCTGGAGCCACATAGAGCAACTTGGTGCGGCCATTGGTAACATCATCCTTAACTTTGTCTATGGCAGACCTGTTAAGCGATGAGTTAAGATAATGGGCCACTCCGTCATACTCGCTCATGTGATTAACCACGTCAACTTGGTTTTTCATCAAGGCTATAAGTGGCGAAACTACGATGGCTGTGCCTTCCATCAGCAGCGAGGGGAGCTGATAACACAAGCTCTTTCCACCACCGGTCGGCATAAGCACAAAGGTATCATTCTTCGCAAGCACATTGCGGATGATTGCCTCTTGGTCACCTTTGAAACTGTCGAATCCAAAATAATTCTTCAGGTGTTTTATCAGGTTTAGTTCTTCTGTCATAAGTATTGGCAGTATTTGCTATTGTAGCATTGGTGTTTTATAGTACTATTCCTCCAACTGACCCAGGTTGGCCTTGTCGAGTTGGCTCTTGGCATAATCCAAGGTCACCTCAAAAGTCTTTTTCTTCTCTGAGGGGGCCTCAAACATAGCGTCCATCATCATTGCCTCAACAATGGAACGGAGTCCGCGGGCTCCAAGTTTATACTCCACAGCCTTATCAACAACATACTCCAGCACCTCGTCATCAATCTTAAGGTTTATGCCATCCATATTAAACAGTTTTTTATACTGAAGGATGATTGAGTTCTTAGGTTCAAGCAATATGCGCCTCAAAGCTGCACGGTCAAGGGGTTTAAGATATGTCAGTACCGGCAGACGGCCTATTATCTCAGGTATAAGACCAAAAGACTTAAGGTCTTGCGGCAAGATATACTGCATAAGGTCAGACTTGTCTATCTTACGGACATTCTGCACTGAGTTATATCCAACAACATGAGTATTAAGACGTTGGGCTATCTTGCGCTCAATACCGTCGAAAGCCCCGCCACATATAAACAATATATTGCTGGTGTCAAGCTGTATATAATCCTGGTCAGGATGCTTACGACCGCCCTTTGGTGGTACGTTAACGACCGTTCCCTCAAGGAGTTTGAGTAATCCCTGCTGCACACCCTCACCACTTACGTCGCGGGTTATTGACGGGTTGTCAGCCTTACGGGCTATCTTGTCTATCTCATCTATGAAGACAATACCACGCTCCGCAGAAGGTACATCGTAGTCTGCCACCTGAAGCAGGCGTGACAAGATGCTCTCAACATCCTCTCCCACATATCCAGCCTCCGTAAAGACAGTAGCATCAACTATTGTGAAAGGCACATCAAGCATCTTGGCTATGGTACGAGCGAGAAGTGTTTTTCCAGTACCCGTGGAACCCACAAGAATGATATTGCTCTTCTCTATCTCCACATCCTGGTCATCCTTTTTCTTCTGCGCCAGTCGCTTATAGTGATTGTACACAGCCACGGAGAGATATTTCTGAGCCTCATCCTGACCAATGACATATTGGTCAAGATACTCCTTTATCTCCTTTGGCTTAGGTACTTTCTTCATATTTATATCCTTAATCTTGCCGGATGCTTTCTCCTGATGAGACTCATCCACATCCCTTGTGGCAAGACCAGACGCCTTGACAATACGATAAGCCTCTGTGGCACAGTCCCCACAGATAAAACCGTTAATACCCGTTATAAGCAACGAGACCTCACGCTCACTTCTTCCACAAAAGTTGCATACTTTTTTTTGCATGATAGCACTTACTTTTTCCTATTCAACACAGTGTCAATCATGCCATATTCCTTAGCCTCATCCGCTGTCATCCAATAGTTGCGGTCTGAGTCTGCCCACACCTTTTCGTATGGTGTGTGGGAGTGATCTGCTATGATAGTGTACAACTCCTTTTTATATTTCTGTATCTCACGGGCCTCAATCTCAATATCGGATGCCTGACCCTGCACACCACCCAGAGGCTGATGTATCATCACACGGCTATGAGTAAGAGCGGCACGCTTACCCTCATGACCAGCCACAAGCAACACCGCTGCCATTGAGGCTGCCATACCGGTGCATATCGTTGCCACATCACTGGAGATAAACTGCATGGTATCATAGATAGCCAGTCCGGCTGTCACGCTACCACCAGGTGAGTTGATGTAAATAGAGATATCTTTCGCATTGTCCACACTGTCAAGATAAAGCAACTGAGCCTGCAGTGTATTGGCTGTATAGTCATTAATCTCTGTTCCAAGAAATATAATGCGGTCCATCATCAACCTTGAGAAGACATCAAGCTGAGTAACGTTCAACTGCCTCTCCTCCAAGATATATGGATTGAGGTATCCTGACTGCGAACGTATTACATCATCCAAAACCATGCTGTTCATTCCAAGATGACCAGTGGCATATTTCCTAAAGTCGTTTATCATATTTTTGTTATCTGAAAATAATTAAAAAAGAGGTTATCGACCTCATTAATTCGTTTGTAGCAACAAAATTAATAAAAAAAGTCGATAACCTCTCTAAAATTGAGATTTTTTTTATAAAAAATCGTTTATTCGCCTAACATTTTGTTAAATTCGTCAAAAGAGACCTCTTTTTTGTTGAGTTTTACTACCGTTTTCATCTTTTCGACGAGTTTGCGGTCTGTTGCAATGCTGATATAGTGATCTAAATTCTCACGTTTCTTTAACTCCTCAGCTACATAACTCTCAAAATACTCATCTGGTAAATTTGAAACACCATATTGAGCGAACTGCATCCTTGTCTGCTGCAAAGCAACGCCCTTGATGTCATCTTCCTCAACCTTAATTTCATGGGCGCGACACAGCTTGCCCTTGATAAGGTCCCAAGTGAGTGCGTCAAGGCTGGCCTTGAAATTCTTCTCGACGAATTCGGCATCCTTGTCCTTATTGTTGGCAAGCATAATCCTCTTCAGCAACTCCTCAGGATAAACGAGTTTGCCACACTTGTCAATGCAGTATGCCTTAAGATCTTCCTGGAACTTAAAATCGCTGTTGACAACCATCTGGCCCTCTATCTCTTCCTTGATACGGGCACGGAATTCCTTCTCGCTGCTTACAGCATCCTTGCCATACACATTATCAAACAACTCCTGATTAACCTCAGCGTTAACGTAACGGTCTATCTCAGTAATCTGGTAGCTGAAATCTGATGTGACATTCTTTGCTTGCTCCTTATCCTCTATCTTCAACAGAGAGGAAAGCTCAAAATCACCATTGGGATAAGCTTTACGGGGATTAAATGTGATGATATCGCCCAGCTTAGCCTTATCAAAGAGAGCCTTCTGATCCTCCACCTTAATATAAGAAGGCATTATGATTGCTCCCTCAACGGTGATGCCACCTTCTTTGGTATTACCTTTCTCATCAAGCTCTCTGAGATCTCCCTTGAGCAGGTCATTATCCTGATAGTCGGTAACGGTGGTGTCATGATGTCCAAACCGTGATGCATAAGCGGATATCTGCTGTTCAATAAGTTTATCGTCTACCTTGATGTCATAGTAGTCTATCTTGTTACGTGCGGACAACTCGACATTAATCTCGGGAGCCACAGCAATGTCAAATTTAAACACGTATGGTCCCGGTTTCTCTAAATCCTGAGCCTCTTGAGCCTCATTGGGCAGCGGCTGACCAAGCATCTCAATCTTGTTGTCATCAACATACTTGTAAATCTCAGAGCCTATGAGCTGGTTTATCTCATCCATTTTCAAAGATGCGCCATACTGACGGCGTATCATTCCCATAGGAGCCTGACCGGGGCGAAAACCCGGAACATTAGCACGTCTTCTATACTCTTTTAGTTTTTTCTCTACCTTGTCCTTGTAATCTGTCTCCTCTACAGTGATGGTCATCATTCCATTCACTTTGTCAGGACATTCAAATTTTATTTCCATCTAATTATAAGTTTTTGTTCTTGTTTTCAAAATGAAATGCAAAATTACTTAATAATAATGTAACATCCTAACAAGTAGTGCAAAAATTTGCATTTTTTTTGTTTTAACTCAAATAAATATACAAAAACTAAAAATATTGGCAAAGATTTTGCCGTTAATATAAATAGCACTATATTTGCAGGAAAATTAAGATTATAAAAACAAAAGATTAAAATATTATGAACAATCAGATGAACAATCAGAATTATTACACAGGTTTCGGCGAGCGCGAACTGGCCCAACAAGCTGCTTTGCCAGCGCTGATGCGCAAGGTTTACACTTGGATGAGTTTAGCTTTGGTTATAACAGCCATAGCAGCTTACGGCACTGCAACAAGCGGTCTGGCTTACACCATTGCCGCCAATCCATTGCTCTTTTGGGGACTTATAATAGGTGAGCTGGCTCTTGTCTTTGGAGTGTCTGCCGGTATTAACAAACTATCCATAACAACCGCCACGCTGCTTTTTGTACTCTATTCGGTTATCAATGGTGTCACTTTGTCATTTATCTTCTTTGCCTATACGATGGCATCCATAGCAAAAGTGTTTTTCATAACAGCCGCTACATTCGGTGTTATGGCTGTTTATGGCTACACCACCAAGACCGACCTTTCGAAGATGGGCAAGATACTTTTTCTGGCGCTTATTGGACTGATTATCGCTGTTGTGGTCAACATATTTGTCAAGAGTACTATGTTTGATCTCGTCATCAGCTGTGTCGGAGTACTGATTTTCGTGGGACTCACAGCCTGGGACACACAGAAAATCAAGGCTATGCTCTATCAGGCAGAACCGGGCTCCGAGACAACTCAGAAGATAGCCCTGATGGGAGCCTTGTCACTTTATCTTGATTTCATAAACCTCTTTATTTATCTGCTACGCTTGTTAGGCAGAAGGGATTAATGATTTGAGGTAATGAGGTTGCGAGCATTCCATTTGGGGCTCACAAAAGGGGAATTTGCATAAATTTTCATTTTAAAACAAAAAATTTATGCAAATTCTTTTGTTATATATATAATAATGACTAACTTTGCACCCCAAAATGCATAAATATCCGAAAATGAAGATTAAAAACAGTCGGTTGGAAACCCTCAGGATGCTTATCTCAAGCATGGAATTAGGAAGTCAGGAAGAGGTATTGCAGGAGCTTGAAAAAGAAGGCTTCAAACTAACACAGGCAACACTAAGCAGAGACCTCAAACAAAGAAAAGTGGCAAAAGCCGCAAGCAGGAACGGCAAATATGTATATGTGCTGCCGAATGAGACCATGTATAAGAGAGTAAGTAAAACATCGTCCGTATCCGACATGATGAAACGCTCCGGTATTCTTGCTCTCACGTTCACTGGAAATCTGTGTGTTATTAAAACACGACCCGGTTACGCCAGCGCCATTGCCTACACAATAGACGAGAAATGTATTGACGATGTGCTCGGAACAATCGCCGGTGACGACACCATTTTTATGGCGTTGGCTGATTATTATGACAAAGACATTGTGCGAAATGATTTGCAAGACCTCTTTCCGGAGATAATATAAAACCATTGCATCTATAAATTAAAAACAAACTATAATGAAAGAGATAAAAGTGGTCGTTGCCGACCCTTCTCACGAGAAATACGTTGACACGATATTAGAAACTATTGCCGAGGCCGCAAAGATAAGAGGTACGGGCATTGCCAAACGGACACACGAGTATCTTACCACTAAGATGAGAGAGGCGAAAGCCGTTATTGCACTTGATGGTGACAGATTTGCAGGATTCAGTTACATTGAGACATGGGGCAACAAACATTATGTCACCACATCAGGACTTATCGTACATCCAGACTATAGGGGTATGGGTGTGGCAAAAAGAATAAAAGACATGACATTCACTCTGGCGAGGGTAAGATGGCCACAAGCCAAAATATTCAGCCTCACAAGCGGATCGGCAGTTATGAAGATGAATACTCATCTGGGCTACCATCCCGTAACTTTTGCAGACCTTACCGATGACGAGGCTTTCTGGCGCGGTTGCGAGGGGTGTATTAATGTGGATGTATTACACCGCACCAACCGACGTTACTGCATCTGCACGGCAATGCTTTATGACCCAGAGGAACACTTGCCCGCAAAGATACCTCAGGAGGTACTGGACAGGATAAAGAGCATTGACGGAAAAAACTGAATATATTAAAAATCACAAACTAAAATATTATGGCAAAAAAGAAGGTAGTAGTGGCTTTTTCAGGTGGACTTGACACCAGCTACACAGTAATGAAACTGACACAGGACGGATGGGATGTTTATGCCGCTTGTGCGAACACTGGAGGATTTAGCCCCCAACAGTTGAAGACAAATGAAGAAAACGCATATAAATTAGGCGCTGTTAAATATGTCACCTTAGATGTTACTCATGAATACTATGAGAAATCATTGAAGTATATGATATATGGTAATGTGCTACGCAACAACTGCTACCCTATCTCTGTCTCCTCAGAGCGTATCTTCCAGGCTATAGCAATAGCACGCTATGCCAATGAGATAGGCGCCGACGCCATTGCACATGGCAGCACAGGAGCCGGTAATGACCAAATACGTTTTGACATGACGTTCCTCGTGATGGCTCCTGGAGTGGAAATAATAACACTTACACGAGACAAGGCACTGACGCGCAAGGAAGAGGTGGACTATCTTAACGAGCACGGATTCTACGCCGACTTCACTAAACTGAAATATAGTTACAATGTTGGTATATGGGGTACAAGCATCTGTGGAGGTGAGCTGCTTGACCCGGCACAGGGACTTCCTGAAGAGGCGTATCTCAAGCATGTTGAGAGACAAGAGGAAACCGTGCTGAAAATAACATTCAACAAGGGTGAAATAAGCGCTGTCAACGGTGTTGAGTACTCTGATAAGATTACAGCCATACAGAAGATAGAAGAAGAAGGTGCCGCATACGGCATAGGTCGCGACTGCAATGTTGGTGACACTATCATTGGTATTAAGGGAAGAGTGGGGTTTGAGGCAGCTGCTCCTAAACTCATCATCGAAGCTCACCGCGCATTGGAGAAAAACACCCTCAGCAAATGGCAGCAATACTGGAAAGACCAGGTAGCAAACTGGTATGGCATGTTTCTGCATGAGAGTCAGTATTTAGAGCCTGTGATGCCTGACATCGAGGCAATGCTCACAAGCAGTCAGCGTAATGTCAACGGTACTGTTATACTCCGCCTGCGTCCGTTAGGATTTGAGATTGTGGGCGTTGACTCACCGGATGACCTGCTTAAGTCCAAACTGGGTGAATATGGCGAAATGCAACACGGATGGACCTCAGACGAGGCAAAGGGCTTCATAAAGGTAAGCAGCACGCCATTACGCGTTTACTACGGTATTCATAAAGATGAAAAGAGATAATACCTCAAAACCTCATTTCCTCATAACCTCACAATATGATAAAAATAGGAATACTTGGAGCTGCCGGATATACCGGTGGAGAGCTGATAAGGGTGCTTCTTGGGCATCCAGAGGCACAGATAATATTTGCCAACAGTGAGAGCAATGCTGGCAATCTCGTCAGCGATGTACATGAAGGGCTCATTGGTGATACAGACTTGAGATTCTGCTCGGAGATGCCATTTGAGAATGTGGATGTTGTGTTCTTCTGTTTCGGCCATGGCAAGAGCAAACAGTTCCTCAGTGAGCACACTATACCTGCCAATGTCAAAATCATTGATTTGGCACAGGACTTCCGCATCAAAGGCGATCACGACTATGTGTACGGACTGCCGGAAATCAATAAGAACGACATAGCCAAGGCAACTCATATCGCCAACCCCGGCTGTTTTGCCACAGCCATCCAGTTGGCACTCTTGCCGGCAGCCTATCAGAACCTGCTTAAGGAAGACGTGAGTGTAAACGCCATCACCGGATCTACGGGAGCAGGCCAAAAGCCCGGGGCTACCACACATTTCTCTTGGCGTAACAACAACCTGAGCATATATAAGCCTTTCCAACACCAGCATATCGCTGAAATCAGGCAGTCACTGAAACAGGTACAAGGATATCTTGAGGCTTCTATAGACTTTATCCCCTATCGTGGCGACTTCGCACGCGGCATATTCTGCACTGCTGTAGTAAGACTGCCAGAGGGCTGTGATGTGGATACATCGCTCTTTAGTGACATTGTGGAAGCATACAGGGAATTCTACGCCAATGCGGCTTTCACCCACTACACCGACAAGCCCATTGACCTGAAACAAGTGGTTAACACCAACAAATGTCTGGTACACTGTGAGCAATATGGCAACAAGATGCTTATCACATCAGCAATAGACAACTTACTAAAGGGCGCCGTAGGACAAGCTGTCCAGAATATGAATATCATGTTCGGTATTGACGAGACTGCGGGACTCAGACTTAAGGCATCAGCTTTTTAAAAACATTAAACAACACGTCCGGGGGTATATCCGCTGGGAAAACAAAACAAACATGAAATTATTCGACGTCTATCCTTTATATGATATCAATATCGTTAAGGGCAAAGGCTGCCAAGTGTGGGACGACAACGGCCAACAGTATCTGGACCTCTATGGCGGACATGCTGTGATTAGCATTGGTCACTGCCACCCACACTACGTCAGCAAAGTTACAGAACAGCTTAGCAAGCTTGGGTTTTATTCCAACTCTGTCATCAACACCCTCCAACAGCAATTAGCGGTGCGCTTGGGAAAGGCATGTGGTTATGATGATTATCAGCTTTTCCTTATCAACAGCGGTGCTGAGGCTAACGAAAACGCCTTGAAACTCGCATCATTCGTAACAGGACGCAAGCGTATCCTTGCTGCCGGCAAGGCGTTCCATGGCCGTACATCACTTGCTGTGGAGGTTACCAATAATCCCAAGATTGTGGCTCCGGTAAACGACAATGGGCATGTCACCTTCCTGCCTCTCAACGACCTTGAGGCATGGCAGAAAGAATTAGCAAAGGGTGATGTGTGTGCATGCATCATAGAGTGCATACAAGGTGTTGGCGGCATACAGCTTGCCACAGCAGAGTTTGCGCAGGGACTGGCAGAGGCATGTAAGGAACATGGCACTATGCTTGTGTGCGATGAGATACAATGCGGCTATGGCAGAAGCGGTAAATTCTTCGCTCATCAGTGGTTAGGCATACGTCCAGACCTTATCACCGTGGCAAAAGGCATCGCCAACGGTTTCCCCATGGGAGCTGTGCTTATCTCTCCGGACATAACACCGGTTTACGGACAATTAGGCACCACCTTCGGAGGCAATCACTTAGCCTGCACCGCAGCATTGGCTGTCCTTGACGTAATGGAAAAGGAGCAGCTTGTAGAGAACGCACGCGTTGTGGGTGATTACCTCATATCACAACTCCAGGAGATGCGTAATACAATACCTCACATCACGGATATTCGTGGCAGAGGCCTTATGATTGGCATTGACCTTGACATACCTCACAAGGATGTGAGAAGCCATCTCATTCACAAGGAGCATTGCTTTACCGGTTGTGCGTCAACCAACATCCTTCGCCTGCTGCCACCACTCTGCCTGACAAAGGCTGAAGCAGACACATTCCTGCTGAAATTGCGGAATACACTGACTGGTATTTAGTAACTCAAGTTTCAAAAAATCTGTTTTCTCAGTAGTTAAAAGGAGGCAGAAAGAGACAAAAGACTTTACAACGCTATTATATACAACTGAAAAAAATGAAAATCTCGGTAATAGGAGCAGGAGCCATGGGCGGAAGCACCATAGAGGGACTCCTGAAGACAAATATCATTACGGCAGACAACATTATAGTGAGCGACCCGATACATGAGACGCTTAACCGATTTGCCGAACTGGGTACAAGCGTAACAAATGACAATGCTGTGGCAGCAGAGTCTGGTGACATCGTGATGGTGTTCGTTAAGCCATGGCTTGTAGAGCAGGTGCTGAAAGGCATTAAAGACGTTATGGACTACAGCCGACAGATACTCGTTGTAGTAGCTGCCGGCGTAAAATCCACTGACATACTCTCATGGATGAGGAAGGATAGTGAAAAGGTTGCCAATCCGCCACTGTTTCTCGCCATTCCAAATATAGCTATTGCGCAGTTAGCTTCCATGACATTCGTTGTGCCCATCGGAGCTGACAATGAAGCCACACGTAAGGTGACAGAAGTCTTTGAGGCTATGGGCAAAGTGCTGATAACCGACGAGCGTCATCTCCCGGCAGGCACCACACTTGCCTCTTGCGGTATTGCATACGCTATGCGCTACTTACGCGCAGCCTCAGAAGGCGGTGTTGAGCTTGGCTTTAAGGCTAATGAGGCGAAAGAGATTGTCATGCAGACCATGAAAGGGGCTGTTGAGCTATTAGAGGCATCGGGACTTCACCCGGAAGCAGCCATCGACCTCGTCACTACACCCGGCGGCGTTACCATCAAGGGTCTTAACGAGATGGAGCACGCAGGTTTCACCTCCGCAGTAATAAGAGGTCTGAAAGCTGGAATGTGACCCGAAAGAACTAGAATAACTATAAATACTATAATAACTATAGCATCTATAGCGACTATAAACACTATAAAAACAATAAAACAATAATATCTATGGATGATCAGTTAAAACAAATAGGTGAGCGGTTGCGCGGACTGCGCGATGTCCTTGACATAACGCCGGAAGAGATGGCAGAGACCATCGGTATTGACGTTAAAAAATATGAGAAGATAGAGGCTGGAGAGTCAGATATCACAATATCCAACCTTATGAAGATTGCAAATAAATATGGTGTTAGCGCAGAGGAACTGATGTTTGCCGAGGCACCACACATGAAGGCATATTTTGTTGTACGTAAAGGACAGGGTATGTCGGTGGAGCGTACCAAGGCATATAAATACCAGAGTCTGGTGAGCGGATTCGTTGACCACAAAGCTGATGTGTTTATCGTTACAGTGGAGCCGAAACCCGGAGTACGCACCATCTATAAGAACAGCCATCCCGGACAGGAGTTCAACCTCGTTTTGGAAGGTAAGATGGAGCTCTACATAGGTGGCAAGACAATAATTCTTGATGAGGGCGATTCTATCTATTTCGACTCCTCGAGGCCACACGGTATGCTCGCCTTAGGCGACAGAGCGGTAAAATTCCTTGCTTTCACAGTAAAATGATTATCTAACAAGATTACCTAACACATCACTATGGTAGAAAGATTTTTAAAACAGACACATTTTGAGTCTGTAGAGGACTATAACAAAAACCTCGAGTTTATAATACCCGAGAATTTCAATTTCGCCTACGACGTCATGGATGTATGGGCAGAGGAAAAACCAGACGGACTTGCGCTGCTATGGACTAACGACCAGGGAGACGAGAAACGCGCCACATTCAGCCAACTGAAGGAACAGACCAATCAGGCGGCAAGTTATCTAATGAGTTTGGGAATAGGAAAGAACGACCCTGTAATGCTCATCCTCAAGCGCAGGTATGAGTGGTGGATTGCCATGCTTGCTCTTCATAAAATCGGAGCTATTGTCATACCAGCCACTCACATGCTGACAAAACACGACATAGTATATCGCAACACAAGGGCAAGCGTTAAAGCCATTATGTGTGCTGATGATACTTACATCATGAGCCAGATAGAGGCGGCAATGCCTGAGAGCCCCACAGTGAAGGTACTTATCAAAGTGGGCACGAATGAGGGGTCTGCCGACACCGAATGGCACGACTGGGATAAGGAGTGGAAGATGGCACCGCCATTCCAACGCCCACAATTCGTCAATACCAACGACGACACAATGATGATGTATTTTACCAGCGGTACAAGCGGTGAGCCAAAGATGGTGGCACACGACTACCTATATGCCTTGGGACACCTGACAACAGGGGTATTTTGGCACAACCTGCATGAAGGCTCACTACACATCACCGTGGCAGACACAGGATGGGGTAAGGCTGCATGGGGTAAGATTTACGGGCAGTGGATAGCAGGAGCTACTGTATTTGTCTTCGACCATGAGAAATTCAATGCCGACACCCTGCTACGCCAAATTGAGAAATACAAGGTCACCAGTTTCTGCGCTCCGCCAACCATTTACCGTTTCATGATACGTGAGGACCTTAGTAACTACGACCTCTCAAGCTTGGAATACTGCTGTACCGCCGGTGAGGCACTCAACCCGGCCGTGTTCGATAAGTTCTATGAGAAGACGGGCAGACGTATTATGGAGGGATTCGGACAGACAGAGACAACCATGACACTCGGCACATTCCCGTGGATGACACCAAAGCCGGGCAGCATGGGCATTCCCAATGCCCAGTATGACATAGACCTCATCAAGGCTGACGGCACTCCATGTGAGGATGGTGAGAAGGGTGAGATTGTAATAAGGATTGATGGAGCCAAAAAACCATTGGGGTTGTTTAAGGAATACTACCGCGACCCAGAACTCACTAATGAAGCATGGCATGATGGCATTTACCATACAGGAGACATGGCATGGCGCGATGAGGACGGCTACTACTGGTTTGAAGGACGCATCGATGATGTCATCAAGTCATCTGGCTACAGAATCGGTCCTTTTGAGGTGGAAAGCGCATTGATGACCCACCCGGCTGTTGTAGAGTGCGCCATAACGGGTGTGCCGGACGACATACGCGGCATGGTGGTTAAGGCAACAGTCGTATTAGGTAAAGAATGGAAAGACAAGGCAGGAGAAGAACTGATAAAGGAGCTGCAGCAACACGTCAAGCGTGAGACAGCGCCATATAAATATCCACGTATCATCGAGTTTGTTGACGAGTTACCTAAGACCATCAGCGGAAAGATACGCCGCGTGGACATAAGGAGAAAGGACAGCAAGCAATGAAACGTATAGTAGTAAAGGTTGGAAGCAATGTACTGACACGACCTGACGGCAAACTGGATGTCACACGTGTGTCGGCTATTGTTGACCAGATAGCATGGCTAAGGAATAACGGATATGAAGTGATACTCGTGTCCAGTGGAGCAATGGCGGCAGGACGCGGTGAACTGCGTGTCAACCATGCTCTCGACTCTGTTGAACAGCGTCAGCTGTTCTCTGCCGTGGGTCAGGTTAAACTTGTGGGACTGTATTACGACATTTTCCGTGAGTTTGGAATACACGTGGGACAGGTACTGACAATGAAGGAGAATTTCAAACCCGGAGAGCAATACAATAACCAGCGGGCATGTATGGATGTCATGCTGGAAAACGGTGTGCTGCCAATTGTTAATGAGAACGACACCGTGAGCGTCACAGAGCTGATGTTTACGGATAATGATGAACTGTCAGGACTGATAGCCGAGATGATGAAGGCAGAGACTCTCATATTGCTTTCCAACATAGACGGTATCTTCACCGGTCATCCTGACGCCCCAGGGTCAGAGCTTGTCTGGGAAGTGGAGCCCGGCCATGACCTCAGCGAATATATCCTACCGGAGAAGAGCGCATTCGGAAGAGGCGGCATGCACTCCAAATACACCACAGCAAGCAAGACGCAGGCTGCGGGCATTCGTGTTATCATAGCCAATGGCGAGAGGGAGAATATCCTGATAGACCTTATTGAGCGACCAAGGGTAACTCCACATACTGAATTTTTACCACTACAGAATTAAATCGAAATGGAGAATACTGATATTTTCAAAAGAGTGAAGGCGGCAAGCAGATTACTGCCGCTGATAAGCGAAGAGAAGAGAAACAGCGTACTCAATGCCGTAGCAGACGCTATAATAGCCAATACATCTGAACTATTGGAATCCAACAGTTGCGATTTGGCACTGATGGAAAAAAGCAATCCTCTATATGACCGCTTACGCCTTACCACTGAGCGATTAGAGGGCATAGCCGCCGATATGCGTAAGGTAGCGACACTGCCATCGCCATTAGGAAAGATTACATGCGAACGGACATTAGACAATGGTCTGCAACTGCACCGCGTTAGCGTGCCGTTTGGTGTGATAGGCATCATCTACGAGGCACGTCCTAATGTCAGCTTTGATGTATTCTCACTATGTTTCAAGAGCGGTAACGCTTGTATCCTGAAAGGTGGCAAGGACGCCGACAACTCTAACAAAGCCATTATTTCACTGATACACAAGGTACTGACAGAAAACGGCATCACAGAGGATATTGTTGCGTTGTTGCCCGCTACCCATGAGGCTACAGGCGAACTGCTAAGCGCCGTGGGATATGTTGATCTGTGCATCCCAAGAGGAGGTAAGAGACTCATTGAATTTGTACGGGACACAGCACGGGTGCCGGTAATAGAGACCGGTGCCGGTGTGGTAAGCTGTTATTTTGATGCCTGTGGCGACATGCAGAAAGGCAAGGCAATAGTCAACAACGCTAAGACTCGTAGGGTAAGCGTATGCAATGCTCTGGACACGCTTATTATTCATAATGACAGACTGTCTGATTTGGCATGCCTATGCGAGCCGTTGGCAGAACATAACGTAAAGATCTATGCTGATCAAAAGGCATTTGCCACTCTCGATGGAGCATACCCCAAGGACTTGCTCCTTGAGGCAACCACAGACAGCTACGGCACTGAGTTTATGGACTATGCTATGGCGATCAAGACAGTAAACGACATAGATGAAGCCATTGCACACATATCGCAATACGGCAGCGGTCACAGCGAGAGCATCATAACCGAGGATGCCAGTGCCGCAGAGAAATTCCTCACTGAGGTTGACGCCGCATGCGTTTATCACAACGCCCCCACCAGCTTCACCGATGGCGGACAGTTCGGCATGGGAGCCGAGATAGGTATCTCCACCCAGAAGCTTGGCCCTC
>JAGDAU010000076.1 GCA_017959365.1 Prevotella sp. | reverse complement strand
AACAAATTGGTAATAAATGGTAACATCATCATTAACTGCAGAAATATACTGTTGTGAGAATACAGGAACAGTAGTCATTCCCATCAGCATGATAAGGAAAGAGATAAAGTAAAGTCTTTTCATAGTTAAAAAGTTTGGGGTTACTAATTCATTCTGTCTTTGTTTTTATTTAATGTGCAAATATAAGCAAAATAGTTGAGACTGCAAAATTTCAATCATTTTTTTACAATGCTAAAACCAGGGCACCCCTGCGTTTATGGAAAACAATAAATAATATAGCAGGGGTTCCCATGTTGGGAGCCCCTGCTATAATTATGATATAAACAGAAAAGTCAGTTGTTAACTGATCCGCCTACAATATCCAAGAGTTCATTAGTAATGGCTTGCTGACGTGACTTATTAAACTGCAAGTTAAGCTCACGCAATAACTCGTCAGCATTATCCGTTGCTGTCTGCATGGCAACCATGCGAGCGGCATGCTCAGATGCCTGACTGTCTAACAATGCAGTGTACACCATTAGGTTTAGCAGACGGGGTATGAGTGTGGTTAATACTGTCTTAAGGTCTGGCTCAACAATGAAGTTGTCGTTGAGCGGCTTTGCCTCTATCTCATGATGACCATCCTCGCGACCTTTTTTCTTGAGATACTCCTGAGCCTTTCGCGTGGCAACATTGGATGTCAAGTCACGATCGTTGTCGCTGCCTAGTTCCTCATCAAGGTCTATGGGCAAAAAAGTCTTACGTTGCAAGATTTGTGAACCGGCACTCTTGAAATGATGATAAATCATCTCAACCTTGTCAATTTGACCGGACATAAATTTTTGTGTCAACTCTGTTGCTATAGCAGCACAGTCTGCTGCATTGGCTTTGTCTGCCAAGGAATAAAAGTCGCCACCACTCTTAATGCCAAGCTTGCGAACTTTCTCCGACACTTTGCGACCAATAGAATAAACGATGATATCAGTTATACCACGTGACTTATAACCGTCTATGGCCTGCTGCATCATCTTGAGCGCATTACTGTTGAAACCTCCACAAAGAGAGCTGTTACTGGTATAGACGACCAAGGCGACACATTTGACATCTGGACGCTCTAAACTCAGTTGACTATGAACATCCGGCGCTGATACAAGAAAAGACTTCAGTATATGTTCCAGCTCATTCTCGTAGGGTAGCATATTCTCTATAGCCACCTGAGCAGCATGCAACTTACTGGAAGCAACCATTTTCATGGCACTGGTTATCTTCCTTGTACTGTTAACCGATGCAATACGGGTCTTTATCTCTTTCAGTGAAGCCATACTCTGTTATTCTTGCGGTTTATATTGTCCTGCTATATCTGCCATAACGGCCTCTATGGTCTGCGTTATCTCATCGGTAATCTTACCGGAGGATAACACATCGATGGCTTCCTGGTGACTGGAGCGGAGAGTTTCCAAGAAAGCATCCTGACACTCACGTACCTTATCAACCGGCACATCATGCATCAAGCCATGAGTACCACAATCGAGGATTGCTATCTGCTCGCCTACCGGCATGGGGGAATACTGTGGCTGGATAAGCAACTGGTTATTCTTACGACCACGGTCAAGGGTCATGGCCGTAACGGCGTCCATATCACTTGAGAATTTGGAGAATGCCTCAAGCTCACGATACTGAGCCATATCTATCTTAAGTGTACCTGCCACTTTCTTCATACTCTTAACCTGGGCTGAGCCTCCAACACGGCTAACAGAGATACCCACGTTGATGGCGGGACGGAAACCTTGATTGAAAAGGCTTGTCTCAAGATATATCTGTCCATCAGTGATAGAAATAACGTTTGTCGGGATATATGCAGACACGTCACCAGCCTGTGTCTCAATAATTGGCAGAGCTGTCAATGAGCCACCACCCCTGACTTTTCCTTTCAGGCACTCAGGAAGGTCGTTCATCTGTTCAGCCACCTCCTGTTGTTCGTTGATTTTTGCGGCTCTCTCCAACAGACGTGAATGAAGATAGAACACATCACCGGGATATGCCTCACGTCCTGAAGGACGGCGCAAAATCAACGACACCTCACGGTATGCCACTGCCTGTTTTGACAGGTCATCATAAACGACGAGGGCTTGCAGGCCGCGGTCGCGAAAATACTCACCTATGGCAGCACCGGCAAAAGGAGCGTAATACTGCATGGCTGCCGGATCAGCAGCGGTAGCAGATACAATGATAGTATATGGGAGTGCGCCATGCTCCTTGAGGGTCTGTACAAGAGCAGCCACAGTTGACGCTTTCTGACCAATGGCAACATAGATACAATAGACTGGCTTACCAGCCTCATAGAAGCTCTTCTGATTGATAATGGTATCGACGGCAATAGCTGTCTTACCTGTCTGACGGTCACCAATGATAAGCTCACGCTGTCCACGACCGATAGGTATCATAGAGTCAACTGCCTTAAGACCAGTTTGCAATGGTTCTTTAACAGGCTGACGGTAAATAACACCGGGAGCCTTACGGTCGAGAGGCATCTCAAATGACTCCTTAAGGTCTATATCGCCCTTGCCGTCGATAGGCTCACCAAGAGGATTGATGACACGGCCAAGCATGTTATCATTCACACGGATAGAAGCGATACGGTGGGTGCGTTTAACAGACTGGCCTTCCTTAATACCAGAAGAAGGACCAAGAAGCACACAACCGACGTTGTCTTCCTCCAAGTTCATGACGATTGCCATTGTGCCGTTCTCAAACTCTAACAGCTCGCTCGCCTCAGCATTGCGTAATCCATAGATACGCGCCACACCGTCACCTACGGTAAGCACGCTACCCACCTCGTCAAATTTTTCCGCATCACTGATACCCTTCAACTGTTGAAGCAATACCTCAGACACTTCACTTGGTTTAATAATATCTGACATTTCGATAGTTACGTTTTAATTAAATTATTTTCTTAACTGTGTCAGTATGGTCTGCAACTTTCGTTTCACGCTGGCATCCATACGATAAGTGTCATACTCAAGTATGAACCCGCCAATAAGGTCGGCATCCACCTCGGTCTGAAACTCCACAGTTCCCTTTGTCTTACTCTCCACCATGTTGCGCATCTTCTGCTCTGTGACATCCGACACGCGGGCGGCTGTAATGAGTCTTCCGCTGATGATATTCTTCTGCTGACGATAAAGGGTTATGTAAGAGTTTGCCATAAATTGTAAGACTGTCTCCCTACCCTGTTCCAAGACAAGTGTCAGAAATTGTTTTGTCAGCTTTGTGGGCTTGGCGCCACAGGCGGTCTGAAGCAACACTTCCTTCTTGTCTTTGGCAAGCATGGGATTGTCGATGGCAAAGCGCAACTCCGGCACCTTGACATAGCTTACTGCCAAGGTCTGCATGTCGCCATACACCTGCTCGTCAAGCCCAGCGTCTGTGGCACTCTTAAGCAATGCACGTGCGTAACGTACGGAAATCACACCTGTATTCATAACTTATCCCTTTTCTTTATCAACAGTAATCTCATCCAGCATACGGTTAATCAAATCCATCTGCGCCTTATCGTCCTTAAGATTTGCCTTTAGCACCCTCTCGGCTATCTCTACGCTCAACGTGGCTACTTGTTTGCGAATATCGGCAATGGCAGCCTTCTTCTCCTGCTCAATGGCTGTCTTGGCGTCATCTATAAGACGAGCACCCTCCTGACGAGCCTTGTCCTGAGCTTTCTCCACGATGGCGTCGCGCGTCTCAGTGGCTTCCTTGAGTATCTTTGCCTGACGCTCACGAGCCTCCTGTAAGATGGATTCACCTTCTTTCTGAATATTGGCAAGCCGCTCATTCGCCTCATGTGCCTTGCGGAGGCTCTCGTCAATGAAAGCATTACGCTCCTTTACCATGTTAGTGATGGCTGGGAAACCATACTTCCACAGTATGAAGAGCACCACAAGAAACGTGATGGTCATCCAAAACAGCAAACCAGTACTTGGAACCAATAAATCCATACGCCGTACTTTTTATATTGAAAATTGAATATTGAAGATTGAGAATTAGATACTTGTTCCACTTCGAAGGATTTGTATTGACATAATATATTCCTTTTGATTTTCACGAAGATAGGTGTATAGCCTTATTATTCGTAATGCAAATGATTTGGAAATATCATAAATCAAATTCTCTTCCTTCATAATTTTCAATTGTCAATTTTCAATTTTCAATTTACTAAATGCAAAGGAATGCTATAACGGCTGCGAAGAGGGCAACACCCTCAATAAGGGCAGCCGCAACAATCATATTTGTAAACAGTTTGTTCATTACCTCGGGCTGACGGGCCATAGCATCCATTGCCTGACCACCAATACGTCCGATACCAAGACCTGCGCCAATAGCTGCGAGACCTGCGCCAACTGCGGCGCCTAACTTTGCAACACCTTCTGCTGCTAATAATGCTGTAATCATAATAATAATGTTTTTAGTTATTTAATATTAATTCTTAATTCCAAAAAAATAATTTCCATTCGCAATGATTT
>JAGDAU010000075.1 GCA_017959365.1 Prevotella sp. | reverse complement strand
GCCATGATGTTTATGTTTTATGTTTTGTGTTTTATGTTTTATGTTTTGTGTTTTATGTTTTATGTTTTGTGTTTTATGTTTTATGTTTTGTGTTTTATGTTGAGATTAATTACAAGATTTTGCTATCCATGTCTTAAAGAACGGATCTTCTATCTCATAGTCAGACAGACGTATCACATATCCAGCCCTCATCAGGCGTTTGATAGCGCTGAATGATGTGCTGGCTGCTATTTGACGGTTTTTCAACGGATTCTTTCCCTCGCTTAGGCTTCGCATGATAAGACGGTCTGTACGGTTTAGACTAAGCCATAGGCGTTCATAGTCTAAATCGTGAGAACCAATGATTGAATCAATAGCCTTGTCAACAACATCATCAACAATATTGTCGTATGTCATCATTTCCCATACCTGAGCTCCCAATTGTTGAGTGTAATAGGGATGAAGACTGGTATATGACAGTATGCCATCAACGATACCTTTATATTTATCAGCATCTTTATCTTTCAATGGCAATCGCTCAGTCACATATACTCTAAAGTCATCGTATGGTATCTTGTTTAAATGCATTAGTCTGCCAAAGTGATAAAACGGTGACTTCTTCCTTTCAAAAATCTCTGTCATCATTGACTCCTGGCTACCTAACAGGATATAGTTTAAGTGTTGCTGTTCCTGCATAATGGAACGTAACTGTTTATCCAATCCCTTACGGATACCCATAATCTCCTGAAATTCGTCAAAGACAACAATAAGTTTCTTACTCTCTGTACTCACTTTCTCAAGTAAAGCCATGGCATCCTCAAGGAGTACAAAACTATTGACAACGGGCTGGAATGAAACGTCAATACTGTTGGTGACGGGATTGGACGACACCGTAGGGATAATTCTGAAGTGGGACATCAGATGCTTGATTCGCTCCATGGGGTAAAGATGGAACAGTTCACGTAGAATCTTGGATGCAAGATCCTCAACGCTGAGCATGTTCTGCATATTTACAGAAACAGAAGGTCTGCCGGATATCTTGACAGCCTTGGCAACAAGACTTGACTTACCAAACCTTCTCGGGCTTATCAGCACTAAGTGGTTTTCGCTGTCAAGCATCCTTTGGATATCCCGCAATTCGTTAATCCTGTCAGTGAAAAACTCATTGTCAACAAGTGTTCCGTATTTAAATGGATTCTTCATGATGTTTATTTTCCGCAAAGGTACGGTAAATATCTGATACGGCAAAATAAGTATGCGAAAAATTTCGCAACGAAAAAATTCGCATAATCAAACGTATTGAAATACAGCTGGTTATCGGTTGTGAGGTGCTGATTTTTTTATATTGTTTTTTTTGATTAATAAAACAACTTAACTCAAAACCGAAAACACAAACTCCGAAACCTATAGCACAAAACTCAAATTTTGTGGTGAAAAAAACATGTATATCATTTTTTTTTGCTAACTTTGCACGATTTTAGGGAAAACGTAAAATTTTAACGATGAATATATCTTATAAATGGCTTAAGGAATATGTCGATTTCAGCCTCTCTCCAGAGGAGGTGGCTGCGGCGTTGACATCAGAGGGATTGGAAGTTGGAGCGCTTGAAGAAGTGCAGACAATACGTGGTGGACTGAAAGGACTGTATGTGGGTAAGGTGCTCACATGTGACACTCATCCGGACAGCGACCACCTGCACGTTACTACTGTAGATCTCGGGCGTGAGACACCCTCGCAGATCGTTTGCGGAGCACCTAATGTGGCTGCCGGACAGAAAGTTATAGTGGCAGACCTCGGATGCGTGTTGTATGACGGTGACAAAGAGTTTGTTATCAAGAAGTCAAAACTACGTGGTGTGGAGTCGTTCGGTATGATATGTGCTGAAGACGAGATTGGTATCGGCACAAGTCACGACGGTATAATCGTCTTGCCAGAGGATGCTCCCGTAGGACAGCCGGCAGCAGAGTATTACAACCTTGAGAGTGACTGGCTGATAGAGATAGATATCACTGCCAACAGGGCTGACGCCCTGTCGCACTATGGTGTGGCGCGTGACCTCTATGCCTGGCTTGTGCAAAACGGCTATGAGACAAGCCTGCACCGTCCCTCGTGTGATGACTTTAAGGTTGACAACAACGACCTGCCTATACGTGTCACCATCGACAACCCGGAGGCATGCCGTCGTTACGCCTGCGTCAGCCTCACCGGTCTTGAGGTGAAGGAGTCGCCGGAGTGGTTGCAGGACAAGCTGCGTATCATCGGACTGCGTCCTATCAACAATATCGTAGATATCACCAACTATATCATGATGGCTTACGGTCAGCCGTTGCACTGCTTTGACGCCGATATGGTGACAGGTAACCATATCATCGTGAAAGACAAAAACGAGGGTAAGCCCTTCGTTACCCTTGATGGTGTGGAGCATACCCTTGGTGAGCATGACCTTGCTATCTGCAATGAGCAGGAGCCGATGTGTATAGCCGGTGTCTTCGGAGGTAAAGGCAGTGGTACATACGAGACGACACGCAACGTTGTTCTTGAGAGTGCTTATTTCCATCCCACATGGATCAGGAAGAGTGCTCGCCGCCATGGACTGAGTACTGACGCCTCATACCGTTTTGAGCGTGGCATAGACCCCAATGGCGTTATCTATGCCCTCAAACAGGCTGCTATCCTGTGTAAGGAGTTAGCAGGTGGTGAGATTGCCATGGAGATATGTGATGAATATCCTAATCCTATCAGCAATCCCGTGGTGGAGCTGAGTTATGACTATGTGGACCGTCTCATTGGCAAGAAGATAGGCAACGACACCATACGTAATATCGTCAAGTCATTAGAGATGACCATACTGAACGAGACACCTGAGGGTCTGACCCTTGAGGTGCCGGCATACAGGGTTGATGTACAACGTCCGTGCGATGTGGTAGAGGATATCCTGCGTATATACGGTTATAATAATGTGGAGATACCCACACAACTTAAGAGCTCGTTAGTCATCAAGGGTGATGAGGATATAAAGAACAAAATGATCAATCTCGTCAGCGAACAGTTGGTGGGTTGCGGTTTCAATGAGATAATGAACAACTCCCTGACACGTGGCGCACTCTATGATAACCTGAACAGTTATCCTGCAGACCACTGTGTGACAATAATGAACCCTCTGAGCTCTGACCTTAACGTGATGCGTCAGACTCTGCTCTTCGGCGGTCTGGAGAGCATACGCCGTAATGCCAACCGCAAGAACCCCAATCTGAGATTCTTTGAGGTGGGTAACTGCTATGAGGTGACACCGGAGAAGCGTAACACCGAAGACCCAATGCGCGCATATCGTGAGGAGACATACCTCGGTCTGTGGATCACCGGTAAGAGGGTTGAGGGCAGCTGGGCTCATCCCGATGAGAAGTCTTCTTTCTATGAGTTGAAGGCTTACGTGGAGAATGTGCTGCGTCGCATCGGTGTCCAGAAGGGTATGCTCGTGAGCGAGACATCGCAGAACGATATCTTCTCTCATGGTATCACATTACGCAACCGTGGCGGGAAGGTGATGGTAGAGATGGGTATAGTAAGCAGAAAATTACAAAAGCAGGCTGACATCGACAACGAGGTGTATTACGCTGAACTGAACTGGACACAGTTGGCAAAGGCAGTGAAGAAATCAAAGGTGGAGTTTAAGGAGCCTGGTAAGTTCCCGGCAGTGAGCCGTGACCTCGCTCTCCTGATAGACAAGGATGTGCTGTTTGAGCAGATAGAGCAGATAGCACGTCAGTCAGAGAAGAAACTACTCCGTAAGGTGGAGCTCTTTGATGTCTATGAGGGTAAGAACCTGCCTGCCGGCAAGAAGAGTTACGCTGTCAACTTCATCCTCCAGGATGACGAGCGTACACTGAACGACAAGCAGATTGACGCCATCATGCAGAAACTGATAACCCAGCTTAAGTCCAAGCTTGGAGCAGAACTCCGATAGATATCAATAGTAAATAGTAAATTAAAAAATAGTAAATAAAAATCATGGGAAGAGCATTTGAATACCGTAAAGCAGCAAAGCTGAAGAGATGGGGCCACATGGCCAAGACATTTACCAAGATTGGCAAGCAGATAGCCATTGCCGTAAAGGCCGGCGGTCCGGAGCCAGACATGAATCCCACACTACGTGCCATCATTGCAAACGCAAAGCGTGAGAACATGCCGAAGGATAATATCGAGCGTGCCATAAAGAACGCGATGGGTAAGGACCAGAGTGACTATAAGGAGGTTAACTATGAGGGATATGGACCTCATGGTATAGCTATCTTTGTAGAGACGCTGACCGACAACACCACACGTACCGTGGCTGACGTGAGGTCGGTGTTTAACAAGTACAACGGAAACCTTGGCACCCAGGGCAGCCTGTCATTCCTGTTTGACCACAAGGCAGTGTTCACCTTTAAGAAGAAGGATGGCCTTGATATGGATGAGTTGATACTTGACCTTATCGACTATGGTGTTGAGGATGAGTATGACGAGGATGAGGAGGCAGGTGAGATCACTATCTATGCCGAGCCGACAAGTTTCGGAGAGTTGCAGAAGCATCTTGAGACAGAGGGCTTTGAGGTGACAGGAGCAGAGTTTACCCGCATCCCCAACGACCTAAAGGATGTTACAGAGGAACAGCGTGCTACCATCGACAAGATGATAGAGAAACTTGAGGAGATTGATGATGTTCAGACAGGGTACACAACTATGAAACCAGAATAAATAATTAACCGGATGAGCAAATGCACATCCGGTTAATTATTTATGTTTTATG
>JAGDAU010000074.1 GCA_017959365.1 Prevotella sp. | reverse complement strand
CAGTTCATCCAGAGTAATAGGAGCACCAGCATCACCCTCTATACAACATTCTCCCTTACACTTGGTAAGGTCACAACAGAAGTTCTCGGTAAGAATATCTGAAGAAACGAGTACGTTGTCTATCTGGACTATCATTAGTTAATAATATCTGTAGCAACTTCAGGAGAATCAGTTCTCTATACCATTACGGTATTCTGACGGACTCACACCCACATTCTCCTTGAAATACTTGCCAAAGAAAGACTGTGAAGGGAAATTCAACTCCTGGGCTATCTC
Organism: Prevotella sp.; assembly: GCA_017959365.1. Lineage (GTDB taxonomy): Bacteria > Bacteroidota > Bacteroidia > Bacteroidales > Bacteroidaceae > Prevotella. The sequence continues at coordinate 1,846 of JAGDAU010000074.1, read as the reverse complement.
ACACATTTTCTTATTGGTGTGGCGCAACTGGTTACGCATTTCGGTAGTGACGAACTTATCAATCCACTCGTTAGGTGTACGACGGCTGACAGAAGAAATCACCTCACTAAGATATTTTGGCGTAATCTGCATCTCCTTGGCATACCACTGCACCTGTCGCTGTTCGCGGAAGTTACGTTCTACGAGCTGTACGAAATTCACAAAGATACGTTCACCCCTTGACTGTTTCTCCTCCTTGCGAGGCTGATTAAGCACATTATCAAAGGTATTGCTGAAATCATATATCAATGCAAGCACATGCAGACGTATAACCTCCTTACGGTAGCGATGCTTAGGCATTGCAATACGTTCTACTATAGAGTTGAAATACTTGTGTGCTATATTAATGTCTTCATCCTGAATGTCGAATACAGGGTGGTTATGACTTAACAGGAAGAGGTCGCTCATGTAAACCACATCCTCCAGTACATCATGCAACATCTTGTATGATATGAAGAGGCCGAATCCATCGAAATCGTCGCTGAACATAATCTTGTCAACAACGGACTCATCGGTGACAATCATCACCGTCTTGCTGCTTGCAACACGCTTCTTGCCATTCACCTCGAGTGTCACTATGCCGTCAGTACAAATACCGATAAAGAGACATAATGACATACGACGAGGCTCAGTGAGCGGCTGTAACTTACGAAGCGAATCAATCAAAGCGATATCATCGCCAACATGCGGCAGGTGGTATTTATTAACGATACCATCAATGGTAACCGGACTAATGTCTTTTTTCCTCATAATACAATTGATTTTAAAATTAACATTGTGTCTGGTTGTTGTTGCTGGTAATATTATTTGTTAATTGTTGTACGATTTATGTTATGCGTTATGCGTCAATGTTAGCGTATGTAGCATTCTCTTCTATAAAGAGGCGTCGTGGTTCAACATCGTCACCCATAAGCATTGAGAATATCTCGTCAGCATCAGCTGCATTCTGTATTGTAACCTGCTTGAGCAGACGAGTCTCAGGGTTCATGGTGGTATCCCACAGCTGCTCAGGGTTCATCTCACCCAGACCTTTGTAGCGCTGAGTGTGCAGACGGCTGTCATCAGCATCACCGTTACAATATTTCTCGATGAACCTGATACGATCCTCCTCCGTGTAGCAATACTCCTTATTGTTCTTGTATGTACACAGGTAGAGAGGTGGAGTAGCGATATAGAGGTGTCCCTCCTGAATCACCTTTGGCATGAAACGGAAGAAGAGAGTCATGATGAGGGTGTCGATATGAGAGCCATCGACATCGGCATCGGTCATGATGATAATCTTGTCATAACGCAGTTTGTCGATGTTAGCCTCCTTAGAGTCCTCACCATCTACGCCGAAGCGCACGCCGATAGCCTGAAGGATGATGTTTACAGACTCAGCCTCAAACACCTTGTGCCACTGAACCTTCTCCACGTTAAGAATCTTACCACGCAATGGGAGGATAGCCTGAGTGTGACGGTCACGACCCTGCTTTGCAGAACCACCAGCCGAGTCACCCTCGACCAGGAATATCTCCGTCTTCTTTGGATCGCGACTTGAGCAGTCGGCCAGTTTGCCTGGCAGTCCGCCTCCAGCCATAGGATTCTTACGCTGAACACTCTCACGCGCCTTGCGAGCTGCGATACGCGCTGTAGCGGCGAGAATCACTTTCTCACAGATGGTGTGAGCCTCCTTTGGATGCTCCTCCAGATAATTGTTCATTGCCTCGCCCACAGCCTGCTGCACAGCACCATTCACCTCCTTGTTGCCAAGCTTGGTCTTTGTCTGTCCCTCAAACTGAGGCTCAGCCACCTTGACAGAGATGAT
>JAGDAU010000073.1 GCA_017959365.1 Prevotella sp. | reverse complement strand
TCATTTGTCTTATTTTTTCCACTACATATAGCAAATTAATGCTTGAGCATCTTTGTAACATATAATCATAGCTGATTTAAATTCCAAAGATAAACATAAAATGTATAATCTATTAACCGCATCGCTCGCCCGAAACAAAATTTAATATATAATAACAGTAATTAACCATTGGAGACATCGCTTCTCTCTGCCGATTACTGTTCTTCATCTGAAATGAGTGGAGTATGCCAGGCGGAGATCACACTCACCTTGTCTGGTCTCCCCATAAGACTATAATACCGTTTCCAAACGGCAAGGGAATGAAGGGGAACGTCTGAGCCATACACGTCTGCAATGGCATCTATTTCCTCTATCCTTAACGGACACTGATGTATGCGGCCATGACTGACAATAGCAAAGCCGGAGATAAGATCTACATCTATATCATCAACAATAAATTCATAAAAGCAACTGGTGTGAAATCTGTCATCTGCCTTAAAGGGTTGCAACTCACCAATGGAGGAAATAACATCATACGCTTTGTCTATATCATCTTCTGCCACCATAATATCAATATCATTGAAGGTTTCTACTATTCCCCTGAGGCTCATCATGGCTGATGCGCCAAGAGCCCACGTCACATTAGCATTGTTAAGGCATCGGGCTATGCGGGAGAGTGTCTGTTTCTTTTTATCTGTCATTGTTGTAATACGAGTAATAGGCTTATCGCCATTTATGAACAGGTGAACGAAAAGGGCACCACGAGTTTTAACGTTATATTGCGCCCCATGTTAAAAACACCTTGACGACCCGTTACGGTGTTGATGTCGGCATATTTGAGACGGCTCAGATGATTCTGGTAACAGCGGTTAAAGAGATTGTTTGCTGCAACGTGCAACTCCGCCACTTTCTTCCCTCTAATGTTCAGGTCTGTGCCGGAGGATATGTTTATCAGCATATAGCCAGGTGTTGGCGTTTCTGTATCGTCAAGTCTGTAAATATGGTTCTGACGTAGATAGCACTCTGTTGAAAGAGCAATAAAGAGATTATTTAGTCTTGGCTTCAAACGGCCTTGAACATTAGAGCCATGTGTATGGTGGAGGGTGGAATGAGAATGGTGGGATAGTTCCCATTTCAGCTCTGACGTCCATCTCGGAGCTGGCGTATAAGGCAGATATCTCGTATCTGAAGGTTGATGCAGCAAACGGGCGTAAACGTAGGAAAAGGTGTTTTCAAAATGCAAGGAGTGGAATGGGTGAATATCGAGACCCACCTCAAAACCCAGCAGACGGGCATCACCCTGGGTGTAGGCATACGTGAGATAGCCAGGTTCTATCTCCTCTGTCAGGCGACGGGTAAAAATATAGTTGTCTATGGTATTGGCAAAGAGAGCCAACTGGGCTGACACGTAACGAGAGGTATAGTCCATGCCAAGGTCTGCCTGAAGACTGTATTCCGACTTCAGATGGCGGTCGCCTATCTCATAGCGGATGGAACCCTCATGCACACCATTTGATGCCAACTCACTCATGTTTGGAGTACGGAAACCACGGGCTATATTAAACCTCACATTGATATTGTCAGATGCATTCCATACAGCACCCAAGCTCCCCGTAACACCTGTATAATGACTATGAAAATCTGTAAAGCCCCGTTCTCCGCTTTCGTCAGCAGACAGTTTGTCACCCAAGCTGTGTATCCTGTGGTGGTCTATGCGCAAGCCACCGTTCATTGTCCAGTTACGCATCGTCTTGCTTGCTGTGGTATAAAAACCGGCGTCAAACAACCGGTAATCTGGTATAAGACGCTCTTCACCTTTGTTGTCAGCACGCTGATACATCCCGCCAACACCCGTAGATAATTTCCATCCATTGAATTCATTGGTAACATAACGCACATCGTAGGTAATGGTATGGGTCTTGAGGAACAACTCATACTCATCAGCACTCTCCTCATACTCCTGTCTTCTGTTCTGCTGATAGCCGACAAGGGCTTTCAGATAACCGGAAGATAAATAAAGCGAGTTATCCCAGACAAGCTTATAGTGCTTCACTTGCTGGAAAGGCAAGGTCTTGCCGTAGGTCTTCATATCACTTGTAGCACTTATCAACTCACCCGTATAAGGGTCGCGCTCACCCTCTACAATGCCCGGAGTAAGGTGATATGCTGTCCAGGTGAGTCGTGAATGCCCCCACCGTTTGTTAACACCTAACATAAGCCTGCCTGCCTGCTCACGGAACTGAGAACCTGGCACGTAACCGTCATATTTGTTCTTATACGCATGAGCCATCTTGCCGCTATAACCGCCATCCCACACAAAACCACGCTGATTACCATTCAACGAAACAGTATATGAAAAAAGGCCATTGTTGGTTTGGTATTCGCTGCCAAGACTGCCGTTGACAGTTCCATCGATGGCGGTTGGCCTGCTGTGAAGTATCACAACACCTGCCATGGCATCAGAGCCGTACATCAATGAGGCAGGACCCTTTATTATCTCAACAGAACTGACTGCGTTGCCGTCAACCTCCACGCCATGCTCATCACCCCACTGCTGACCCTCCTGACGAACACCCTCGCTGATAACGACAACACGGTTGTAGCCTAATCCACGAATGATGGGCTTTGAAATTCCACCTCCGGTTGTCAACTGTGCGACACCGGGCTGTAAGGATATGGCATCAATGATGTTGGTTGCCGGAGTGGCACGCAGGTCTCGAGCGCTGACAACTGTAACGGGAGTTGTGGCATTCTTTAACTTTGTATCACCGGTAACACCCGTAACTACCACCTCGTTAAGACTTAAATGCCTGAAGAACACATCTGTAGAATCTCCTGAATGATTATGACTGTCAACAACCACATTTATACTGTCTTGAGCCATCACCGCCACAGATACTATTATCAAATATAAGTATATCAGAACCCTTTTCATTGAAAGTAAAAACAAAAATATCATGCAAAAATACGATAAAAAAAACAAAACTTCAAAAATAATGCTCAGATTTTAACAAAAATGAGTAATTTCGCATCTACAAAACGATACAACATGATAAACAAAGATACTATTTGCGCAATGGCCACTGCTACTGGCGGAGCATTAGGAGTGATAAGAATCTCGGGAGAAAAAACCATCAAGATTGTTAACAGCATTTTCTCCAAAGAGCTGTCAAATGCCAAAAGTCATACCATACACTATGGCATGATAACAGGAGACGACGGTATGATGATTGACGAGGTGGTGGTAAGCCTGTTTAAATCACCACACTCATACACCGGTGAGGAAAGTGCAGAGATATCATGCCACGGATCAACATATATCATACACCAGATAATAAGTCTGCTTATCCATCATGGATGCAGGATGGCTGAGCCTGGGGAGTTTACGAAACGGGCTTTCCTCAACGGGAAAATGGACCTCAGTCAGGCAGAGGCTGTGGCAGACCTTATAGCATCATCCAACAAGGCTAATCACCAGATAGCCATATCACAGCTAAAAGGAAGCATATCCAATGAGTTAGCAGTGCTACGTGACAAACTATTACATTTAACATCCTTAATGGAACTCGAACTCGATTTCTCTGATCATGAGGACCTGCAGTTCGCTGACAGAGCAGAACTGCTGCAACTTGCTCAGACGATAGAGGAAAGGATATCCCGTTTAGCCAACACCTTTGAGACGGGACAAGCCCTCAAGCAAGGCATCCCAGTGGCAATCATCGGAAAGACTAACGTTGGTAAGTCTACACTTCTCAACCGGCTTGTGGGAGAAGAGAGAGCCATCGTATCTGACATACACGGCACCACACGTGACACCATCGAAGATATTATAGACATCAACGGAGTGACATTCCGCTTCATCGATACCGCCGGAATAAGGCAAACCCAAGACACGGTTGAGATGATAGGAATAAAACGCACATACCAGTCAATGGAGAAAGCCAGAATTATCATCTGGCTCACCGACCAACAACCCACTGACGAAGAGCGTGACATCATAATGACGCGCTGTCAGGGCAAAGCTCTTATCTGGGCAAGAAATAAGATTGACTTGACTAACGAGGTGACAGAATCGGGCAATCTCCCCCACCCCAACGATAACTTATATCATATTGCTATAAGCGCTAAACATAACACGCATATCAACGAACTGAAAGAACTCATCTTCCAAGCTGCAAAGCTTGAGACGTTAGACGGAGATTGTGCTATTGTCACATCAGCACGCCACTACAACATACTATGTACCGCATTGGATGACATAAGACGAGTTGTAAGCGGTATGCGTGAAGGCCTGAGCAGCGACCTCGTCGCCGAAGACCTCCGCCTCGTAATCAACAACCTGTCAGAAATAACCGGGGGCACCATAACAACAGACGAAGTTCTCGGTAACATCTTCCAACACTTCTGCGTGGGAAAGTGATTTTTTGCAAAGAAAAGCATATCATCTGCAAATATAGCTCGTAAATCACATCATTTCAAGCATTTAAAATTAAGTTGATTTTTGCAGATTTTTGACTTTTAACTTCGATATTTGCAGATTTTCGCCCGTTTTGTCCCCCATCTGTCCCCCGAGATAGTCGAAAATAGCCGAGGGACAAAAAGATTTCATGGGTGGTGATTTACGCTTTCACATGTTATTTTGGAAGATATACATTCCAACTTATACAATGTAAAGCTCCACCTTCTCTTGCAATCTCTGCCATTTCTATTTGACGGATATTACAATCTTGGAATGCTTCATGAATGTATTGTTGAGCGATTGAATCTTCTGGAATATCGAATTTAGGCATTATGATGTTCTTGCCAACTTGCAGGAAGTTGATATATGCCCAGTTTAGATCATTACAAGGTTTATCAACGTTGCCCTTGAAACGCATTTCTGTAACTTCAAAGCCGTAACTATCAAGAATCCGACGGATGGATGCAGCTTCTTCAGGATAGCAATCACCATGATTACCCATCAGTATTCGATTATCGCCACACCATTTGATGAATCCATC
>JAGDAU010000072.1 GCA_017959365.1 Prevotella sp. | reverse complement strand
GATGAAGGGATTTAAGAACCAGCCGGTGGAGAATGCCGGCAATGACATCCTTCATAGCCGTAATGCCTCGTTGCGCCTATTCACCGTTAAACGCAAGGCGTCCATAACGCCACTGGATGACGTCGTCGGTTCATGGAATGAGGCTTCCCCTGAGACGGTAAGAGAGTTCAGCGCTACAGCCTATTATTTCGGCAGGTTGATAAATGAGTTGCTTGATGTGCCGGTAGGGCTGCTTGTCACCTCATGGGGAGGCTCGGCTTGTGAGGCGTGGAATAAGGCTGACTGGATGAAGGCATATCCACAGGTTAAGATACCAGCCACTCAAGAGGAGGTGGACAAGACGAAGCAGCGGTGTCCCACGGCATTATATAACGGTATGTTACATCCTCTCATCGGACTCACGATACGTGGGGTGATATGGTATCAGGGTGAGGACAACTGGCCACGATATCAGTATTATGCCGATTTGTTCAGCGGTATGGTGAAAGGGTGGCGCTCTGAGTGGGGACAAGGTGAGTTCCCGTTCTATTTCTGCCAGATAGCGCCATACGACTATAACCTTATCACGTTCCCGCCCCAGGACACCGTTTGCTCTGCATATCTGCGTGAGCAGCAACTTAAGGCAGAGAAGATGATCCCCAACAGTGGCATGGCTGTATTGATGGACGCCGGATTGGAGAAAGGCATCCATCCCAAGCAGAAGCAGGTGGCAGGTGAGCGTCTTGCACGCCTTGCCTTGGTCAAGACCTACGGTATGCGTGGCTTTGCTGCAGAGAGTCCGAGGTATAAGGATATTGAGATAAGCAATGACACAGTGACGGTTAGTTTTGAGATCGCCGACATGTGGATTAACTGCAATGGCCGTTTTGAGTCGGATAACTTTGAGGTGGCAGGTGAGGACCGTGTGTTCTATCCCGCTAAAGCATGGGTAAGCCGTTCCAAGATGCTTGTCAAGAGCGACAAGGTTAAGAAACCCGTGGCTGTGAGATATGCCTTCAAGGACTGGGCGGTGGGTGATGTGTATTGCGAGGATCTACCGCTCTCATCTTTCCGGTCGGATGACTGGTGATTTCAACGGGAACGGGTGATAAATTAAGAATTAAAAGTTAAGAATTAAAAGTTATCGCCTTCGGCGATTAAGAATTAAAAATTTGGACTTTCGCAAGTAGTGATAGGCCATCAGACAAACGGCCTGAAAGGCCAATGAGACGTTAGCCCAGGGCAACGCCCTGGGGAAAATGGGACGAAAGCCTTCGCCCTGAAAGGGCCAAAGAATATTATCGAGGTAAAGCAAATTAAAAATTATCGCCTTGGCGATTAAGAAAATAAATAGTTGTTGCATGAGAAGAGTATATTCACTGTGTGTGTTGTTTATGTTGGCAATTGCCGCAATTGCACAAGACAAGGTCTCCGTGGCTGGTTTGTTCCCTGTAGAGGACCAGGGACGTCAGATATGGAATTTTAATCCGGGATGGCGTTTCTATAAAGGAGATGCGGCTGGGGCAGAAAGAGTGGACTTTGATGATTCCGCATGGCAGGTGGTGGCTACTCCACATTGTGTGGAGCTTGAGCCGGCAGAGTGCTCTGGAGGACGTAACTATCAGGGTGTGGCATGGTACAGAAAATCTTTCACTATGCCAGCCAATAGCGGTGAGTTGCATTTTGAGGCTGTCATGGGTAAGCAGAAAATATGGGTTAACGGACAGTTAGCGACGGAACATTACGGTGGCTATCTGCCCATCACTGTTGACCTTGGCAAGTTTGGGGTAAAAAAAGGTGACAAGTGTCTTGTGGCAGTAATGACAGATAACAGCAATGACAATACTTATCCTCCGGGCAAACCACAATACACCCTTGATTTCCAATATCATGGAGGCATATATCGTGATGTGTGGCTGATAAGCAAAAATGATGTCTTTATCACTGACCCGATAGTAGAGAATAAGCAGGCGGGTGGCGGCGTATTTGTGCATTATGAGAATATCAGCGAGAAATCAGCTGATGTGCTCATTGATATTGACGTGAGAAATATAGCAGCTTCAAAAAAGCGTGTTGTAGTGGATAATATACTGCTGGATAAGGAAGGCAGACAGGTGGGTCACAGCACAGAAAAACTCGTTGTTGAGGCAGGTAGCAGTACTGTGTCAAGGCAACGTATTCGCCTTACCAATCCCAGACTGTGGTCGCCCGAGACTCCTTATCTCTATTCTATTGTCACACGGGTGAAAGAGGGTAAGACCACCCTTGACGCCGGAGAGACACGTATCGGAATACGCTCCTTTGAGTTCCGTGGTAAAGACGGTTTCTGGCTCAATGGACATAAATATCGTCAGTTTGTGGGAGCTAACAGACATCAAGATTTTGCTTACGTGGGTAATGCCATGCCCAACGGTCAGCAGTGGCGTGATGTCCTGCGTCTGAAGAACGCAGGCTTCAACATCATCCGTACAGCCCATTATCCGCAGGATCCGTCGTTTATGGATGCCTGCGACGAGTTGGGTATATTCATTATCGTGGCAACACCGGGTTGGCAATATTGGAATAAGAAAGAGACAATCTTTGAGGACAGGGTGTTGCAGAATACCCGTGAGATAATACGTCGTGACCGTAATCATCCCAGTGTGCTGATGTGGGAGCCGATACTTAATGAGACACGTTTCCCTCTTGACTTCTCACTGAAGTCACTCCAGATAACCAAGGATGAGTATCCTTATCCCTACCGTCCTGTGGCTGCCGCTGATGAGCATAGTGCTGGAGTAAGGGAAAACTACGACGTAGTGTATGGCTGGCCGGGCGACGATGAGAAGGCAGACAAACCGTCACAGTGTATATTCACGAGAGAGTTCGGTGAGTATGTGGACGACTGGTATGCTCATAATAACCTCAACAGGGCAAGCCGGTCATGGGGTGAGCGACCGCAACTGACGCAGGCACTGTCGCTGTCAAGTACCACAGAGCAGATGCACCGTACCACTGGACAGTTTATAGGAGGCGCGCAGTGGCATCCCTTCGACCATCAGCGTGGCTATCATCCTGACCCGTATTGGGGTGGTGACTATGATGCCTTCAGGCAGACAAAGTATGCGTTCTATATGTTTGCCTCTCAGCGGGACGCCGACGCCATCAAAGTGGCAGAGGCAGATCAGGCAGGTCCTATGGTGTATATAGCCCATGAGATGACGCAGTTCTCCGACTCTGATGTTGTGGTATTCTCCAACTGCGACAGTGTGAAGCTTACGATGTATGATGGTGCTAAGTCATGGACACTCCCCGTCAGACATAGCGCTGACGGAGAATATAACGCTCCGGTGGTGTTTAAGGGAGCGTGGAATTTCTGGGAGGCTCGTGACTACAGTTATACAAAGAAATCATGGCAGACGGTGAATATATTAGCCGAGGGAATAAGAGACGGCAAGGTGGTATGCCAGATGCGGCGCATGCCGTCGCGCAGGAGCACCAAGCTGCGCTTATATCTTGACGACATGAGCAAACCTCTCGTTGCCGACGGATCCGATTTCGTGGTTGTTGTGGCAGAGGTTACCGACGACAACGGCAATGTGCGCCGTCTGGCGAAAGAGGATATTGTCTTTACCGTTGATGGTGAGGGAACGATAATCGGCGACCGTGACAATGGCGCTAATCCGCGTGCCGTAGAGTGGGGCAGTGCTCCACTGCTGGTGCGTAGCACTATGCGTGCTGGCAAGATACACATCCATGCTGAGGTGCTTCATCCGGGTACTCATGCCCCGACACCTGCGGACATAGAAATTGAGAGTGTGCCATATCAGGGATCATTCTGTTATGACAACACTCTCAATCTGTCCAAATCCGTTGGTAATACCTCGCAAGGCGGTAATACGTCTAACCCCCAGCAACTCTCAGAAGATCAGCGTAAGAAGCTGCTTCAGGAGGTAGAACAGCAGCAAGCCGACTTCGGCATAGGTAATTAACCATTAGTCAAAGTAAAGGTAGAATTTCAACTTACCACCCTTGACGCTCTTAAAATATCCGTTGTATGCCTGCATCGTCTTCGACTCACCGCCGCCCATGTTAACCTCGTCTTCTTCGAAAATACCCTCAAACTGACCGATATAAGAACCATTCATAAAGGCATTGATGATACAGCGGCCTGTCTTGGGATTGTAGGACACAAGTTTCAACTGACGTCTTACGCCATACTCTTTGCCGAGAGACATATCGTAAGGTATATAACTGCCGGTGGTACCGTTCATATCAAAATTGAACGTGGTGCCACCGATATTACCCCATAGTCCCATATATACAGGTGTCATGGACGACCTCTCTTGTTGAGGCTGAGGAGATGGCTCTTCGGTAGCCTCTTCCTTCTCTTCCATCTTCTTCATAACAGCAGCCACAATGGCGGCAGTATCAACCGTTTGCTGCTGCACCACTACTTCTTTAGTGTCACTTGACTGTTCGTTGTCTTTTTTGAGATTACATCCTGATATTGCTGCCATGACAACAAACACGGCAGTGATAATCATGTATTCAATAATTCTTTTCATACTAATAACAGACCTTTATTTTTAAGCTTGCGAAAGTGAAAAATTCACTTGAATGAGACGGGTAGGGTATATCTCACCTTTACGGGTTTACCGTTTTGCTTGCCGGGATTCCATTTTGGCATTGCTCTCACAACACGTAAAGCCTCTGCGTCAAGCGACGGTTCAATACTGCGCTTTACGACAGGATTGGTTATGCGCCCCGTCTGATCTACAACAAACTGCACCAATACCATGCCTTGAACTTTATTCTTCTTCAAAGCCTCTGGATAACGGATATTGTTTTTCATAAACTTCATCATGGCTTGCTGACCGCCAGGGAATGACGGCATCTGCTCCACCACGTCATACACTTTACTTGTTTTTTGTGCACACACATTCACTTGAAAACCAAGTGTAAATACTAATAATAAAAATAATAGTTTCTTCATAGCGTTACGTTTTTATTGGTTTATAATAATTTTCGCATCATTTTGCAAAGATAATATATAAATATGAATAATGCAAAATAAAAATAAATCTTTTATGCCAGTTTGTGGATAAAACATCAGTTTTTAAACGATATTTTTAAATATTGTTAATAAAGAGCATTTTTTTGCTGGAAAATTTGCACATATTAAAAAATCCCTATACCTTTGCACCGCATTTGAGAAATGATTGGTGCCTTAGCTCAGTTGGTAGAGCATCGGACAGAAAATCCGTGTGTCCCCGGTTCGATTCCTGGAGGTACCACTCCTCCTTTCATTAGCCCGGTAATGGTTTTTGACCAGAGCCGGGTTTTGCGTTTCTATAAAACGCTATTTTTTTAGGTATTTAGCAAAATTTACAATTCGTCATGACTTGTCGTGTTCGACAGAAAAAAGAGATGTGAAAGAATGACCCATAGGCGTCGGTTTCGGAACAAAAATAAATATGTTAAAATAACCTATAAAAGAAGTTGGTTTCATGATAATTAGCTATCTTTGCAGAAAATTAAAACCAAACAGGACCATGAAAAAGTTAATTCTTACTTTATTGACACTATTGTTGGTGCTGCATATTGGGGCACAGGAAACGCATAGCGTCGGTAGTAATGCCAATTTCCGCACATACCGTTTTGATAATGAGTTCTTCCTTATCTTATCATTCAAAGATGATGATGAGAACCGGCTTATGGAAGAGTCAACAGTAAAATTTCTCCTTTCTGACGGCAACGTGATTAAGCTGGAGGGAACAAATGGAAGTAAGCGTATCAAAACCAGTAAGGGGTTCTGGAGCGATTATGAGTCTAAGGAAACACATTATGCATTATTCTACATTACTCAAGAACAAATAGAGATGCTTAAGGTGGGTGTTGAAAAGGTAGCCATAAACACCATACCAGAGGTATACAAAAGGGACAGCTGGGCTGGCAAAGGAAGCTT
>JAGDAU010000006.1 GCA_017959365.1 Prevotella sp. | reverse complement strand
CTGCTGTAATGTCATGGCTTTTTTTGACAGGTGCCATACTGTTTGCGGTTATGCAGGCGCGGCAGTGGTATAGCGGAAAGAGTTTTGTTATCCGTCGGCTGCGTCGTATCATGCTTACCGCTGATGTCCTTTTTGTCGTGGCGGGTTTGCTGATGGTGGAGTCGCATTACCATTTTGCCCAGTCATGGTTTGACTGGTTCACATACGTTAAATATGTAAACAATAATTGGGTTGTTGTGTTACTCATTGCAGCCATTTTAGAGATGTACTCCATTCATCGTATATCGTCAGAATTAGTTAAAGAAAACGATGATAAGGACTGAAAAACTAAAAAATCACTAAAACAAGGTATAATAAATTTAAATAGCATAAAAAATTTTTCAAACTTCAATATAACATTGTACTTTTGTGATGCGAATAAAACAAGCAAGAGAAAGTTATTTTTGAAATGATGAGGAATTTTATCTACCTTGTGATACTCTCCGCCGCACTCACTGCCTGCGGAACGTCTTATAACATTGTAGGCAAGTCTAACATGGCGAGCTTAGATGGACAGAAACTGTATCTCACCGTTTTCCAGGATACAGCAATGCAACGCATTGACTCATGTGAGATAGTGCATGGGGGATTTCTCATGTCCGGATCCGTTGACTCTGTGATGATGGCATTCATCGTTGACGAGGGTAATATGATGCCGGTAGTACTCGAGGAGGGTACCGTTGATATCTTGCTTGACGCCGCACGCAATAAGGTGACGGGCACTGACCTGAATGAACGCCTGTACAAATTCCTCGCAGAGTATGCGGATATACAGGGGCAGATAAACGGGCTCGTGAGGGAACACGACCAGGCCATTATGAATGGTGATGACCTGCAGGAGGTGACACCACGCCTGCAGAAGAAGGGTGTTATGCTTAACCAGCAGTTGGATAAAAAAGTGACATCGTTTATCAAAGACAACTATGACAACGTCCTTGGACCGGGGGTGTTCTTCCTCGTTACGATGAACAATCCATATCCTGTCCACACACCATGGATTGATGCCATAATGATTACTGCCACTAAGAATTTCAAGAACGACCCCTACGTAAAACAGTATATTGACGCCGCTAATCAGAACCAGGCAATTATGGCGGGACAGGAACCGTCTAAACCGGCACAGGACACTCCGCAGAACAGTGCGGACCAGACAAACGCTGCCGTTGCCGCTCCCCCCACTCCAAACCAGTTGGCGGGTCAGGATTCTATCAAGGATTAAATTAGAAGTTGACAAGTTAATAAGTTAACGAGTTGACAAGTTGATAAGTTAACGAGTTGACAAGTTGATAGATTTCTTCGTGATTATTAATTTTCATGGGTACTCAGGCGAGCAAAGCTCGGAGTCCTATTGGACAATTTACAATTTACAATTGATATGATTTGCTATTAAGAGCCAAAACTATTTAACACAAAACATAAAACACAAAACACAAAACATAATACAATTGATATGATTTACTATTGAGCACCAAAACTATATCACTTTCAACTTTCAACTTTCAACATTAAACCAATAAGTTGAGCGAATGCGAAACTTGAATTAACACAAAACATAAATCTGTTAAGTGTCAACAATAATAACAGGAGGCGTGGTGGTCACGCATGAGGGCTGCCACAAGTGGGATATTATAATTCGTGGCGACAGGATAGCCATGATAACAGAACCCGGAGCATGGAGACATGAGTCCGGTGATGTTGTCATTGACGCTACCGGTTGCCATATCCTTCCCGGAGTCATTGATGAGCATGTGCATTTCCGTGAGCCGGGACTAACAGCCAAGGCCGATTTCGACAGCGAGAGCCGTGCCGCGGCGTATGGCGGCGTGACAACCGTTTTCGACATGCCAAACACCAGTCCTCAGACAACAACGCTCAGGTCATGGGAGGAGAAGATGGCTATTGCCGCCTCTAAATGTCATGTCAATTACTCCTGTTTCATAGGAGCAACCAATGATAATGCCTCCGACCTGATGTCGGCGGACTACCATCGCATCCCAGGCATAAAACTCTTTATGGGCTCCAGTACCGGCAATATGCTTGTTGACAGAATAGATGCCTTAGACAGGGTGTTTCAGGTGGCTCATGACAAACGGGTGCCGGTGATGACACATTGTGAGGACACCTCGCTCATCAATGCCAATATGGCGAAAGCCCGCCAGATGTGGGGTGATGACCCGGAGGTCATTCATCACCCGTGGATAAGAAGCGAGGAGGCTTGTGTGCGATCTACGGCATTGGCTATAAAGATGGCTGAGAAACATGAGTGCCACCTGCATGTGGCTCATATATCCACAGCCCGTGAGGTAGAGATGGTTGACCATTGCGCATTCGCCACGTCGGAGGCGGCCATTCCTCATCTTTTGTTTACCGATGCCGATTATGCCTTGGTTGGAACACGCATGAAATGCAATCCCGCAGTAAAGACCATGCACGACATGGAGGCGTTGCGACGCGCTATGGCTAAAGGTAAGATAAGCACTGTCGCCACCGACCATGCACCACATCTGTTAAGCGACAAAGAGGGGGGCTGTGTCCGTGCTGCCAGTGGCATGCCGATGGTGCAGTTCTCGTTGATAGCACTGCTCGGACTCGTTGACGCAGGCGTCTTGACGATGGAGAGGGTGGTGGATCTTACCAGTCTCATGCCGAAGGGTATTTTCAAAATCCGTGACCGTGGCGTTATACGCATAGGCTATAAGGCAGACCTCGCCATAGTGAGGCATACCGAACCGTGGGTGGTGACAGATGATATTGTCCAGAGCAAATGCCGATGGACACCCCTTGCAGGCAGACGTATGACATGGAAGGTGGAGCACACCATTTGTAATGGTGTACATGTCTTTGACAATGGGCGTTTCAACGCTCAATATATAGGAGAGGAGGTGATGTTCAGATGATTTTGCGCATACTACCGATAGTCCTTCTTGCCATAATAATCGCCGATTATTATATTTACAGGCATTTCATCCAGCGATGGAGATGTGGTGCTGTCGTCAGGCTGTTGTGGTTTTGCCAGTCTTTGCTGACTTGTGCCTTCACCCTGTATATGGCATTCCAGAGTGATTTCATCCCAGAGCCTAAATGGATAGCCGACGCGTATTTGTCATTGCTTTTTATATGGGTCGTTCCAAAGGCGTTGTTCGCATTGGTCTCTGCATTCGGTATTAAGAGGCGTAAGCGTGAGGCGACAGACTGGTGTAAGACAGACTATTTAGCGTGTGTCATTGCCATACTGCCTGTTGTCGGCTATATCTATGGTAATGTTTGGGGATTCCATAACCTGAAGGTCGTAAGGACTGAATATGTCAGCGAGCGACTCCCCAAGGGCTTTGACGGTTATCGTATAGCAGTCATCTCCGACGCGCACGTCGGGTCGTTCTATTCCAAGCGGGGACACAGGTTCCTTCAGCAGGTGGCAGACTCTGTCAACGCTCTCAACCCCGACATTGTATTCTTATTAGGCGATATCGTGAACATGCGCCCCAATGAACTGGAACCCGTTAAGACCATTCTTGCTGCCATAAAGGCTCCGGATGGGGTGTTCTCAGTATATGGCAACCATGACTACGGCGATTATACCAATGCAGACAGCATAGCCAAGGTTGAGATGGAGAAAGATCTGAGTTATAAGATGATGGCGTTCTTAGGATGGCGGCAGTTGGGTAATGAGAATGTCAGGATAGCCCATAATGGCGATACTATAGCCGTGGTGGGTATGCATTGTGATAATAACCCCGATGACAAACCCGACTTCAAAGGCAAGAACGACGCTGACGTGATGGCTGCTATGGCAGGTGTCGGCGACAGCCTCTTTACAGTCCTCTTGCAACATAACCCGAAGTCCTGGCGCAGGCATGTGCTGCCGAAGACTCAGCCCGACCTTACCCTCTCCGGTCATACCCATGGGGGGCAGATGGCTCTCTTCGGCTGGTCGCCACCGTCTATAGGTAAGGGTGAGTGGTATGGCTGGTATGATGACGCCAAAGGTCACAGCCTCTATGTTACCCGTGGCATCGGAGGTCTGATACCCATGAGGATAGGGGCGCCTCCCGAGGTGGTGCTCATTACACTCAACACAAAACAGTAAGTGCTCGGCGGTTTAAGTTGAACTGAGTTGAAAGATAAAAGTTGAATGTTGAAAGTGAATTAGATCACTCTGAACTTTAAACATTAAACTGTAAACTAACAAGTTGAGCGAATGCGAAACTTTAGTAAAACCCAATAAGATGAAGATACTTTATAGGATATATCAGGTTTTTGTTGCGCTGCCGATAGTATTGGTCGCAACGTTGTTGACATCCATTGTGGTCGTTATTGGCTGTGGCATAGGCATGGGCGGAATATTCGGCTATTATCCCGGAAAGTGGTGGGCAAGGATCATCATCTGGGTGCTCCTTATACCTGTCAAGGTAGAGGGGCGGGAGAATCTTGTCAAAGGTCAGAGTTATGTCTTTGTGTCTAATCACCAGGGGGCGTTTGATATCTTCCTCATTTACGGGTACCTCAATCGCCATTTCAAATGGATGATGAAGAAAGGTATTCGTAAGATACCCTTTGTAGGAGCGGCATGTGCAGCAGCACAGCATATCTTCGTTGACCGCACCAGCGCCGGTAAGGTGAGGGCCACCTATCGTAAGGCGCGTGAGATCCTCCAGGGCGGCATCTCACTTGTGGTGTTCCCCGAGGGCGCCCGTACCTTCACAGGACAGATGGCACCATTTAAGCGTGGAGCTTATATGCTTGCCGATGAGTTGCAGCTGCCTGTATGTCCGATGACAATCAATGGCTCCTTTAAAATCTTGCCGCGCACTAAAGACTGGCATCTTAATGACTGGCATCCCATGACGCTGACAATCCATAAACCCATAGAGCCCATAGGTACAGGACCAGATAATGTGCGTCATGCCATGGAGCAGTCAGAAGCTGCTATCCTGAGCGCCCTGGATGTAGAATCGTAATATCGAAATCCCGAAATCAAGAAAAAAGCATAGATCTGTAAACGGCGATACATCGCCGTCACCAAAACACACAAAACATTAAACTTTCAACCCCCAATAATATGAGCGACAGCATAGTAATCATACCCACTTACAATGAGAAAGAGAATATCGAGAAGATAATACGCGCCGTATTCTCTCTTGAGAAGGTGTTTCATATCCTTGTCATCGACGATGGCAGCCCCGACGGAACGGCAGACATCGTCAAGGGACTTATGGCATCTGAGTTTGCCAACCGCTTGTTTATCCTTGAGCGGGAGGGTAAACTGGGACTTGGCACTGCGTATATCACAGGTTTCAAATGGGCTTTGAAACATGACTATGAGTATATCTTCGAGATGGATGCCGATTTCAGTCATGACCCCAATGATTTGCCGCGATTATATTCGGCATGTGCTGATGACGGCTACGATTTGGCTATTGG
>JAGDAU010000071.1 GCA_017959365.1 Prevotella sp. | reverse complement strand
CAGGAGTACCGGTGGTGTAGTCATATACGTAAGCGTATGTCTTACTTGCAGCAACAGTCAGTTTGGCAGCCTGACCGGCAGTAACTGTAATGTTGTTGCCATCCTCACCAGGAATAGCTGTTACGGTGTAGTCAGCTGTAGCAGGAGTAAGGGTAAGACCGTTGCGACCTACAACAGTTGTAGCATCACCACTTGTGCGGATATTCAGAGCATCCATAACCTCAGCCTCTGTCTTAGCAGCGGAGAGCTCGTAGAAGTAGCTCTTACCTGAAGCATTCAGGTTACCAAGGAGAGTGTTGTCCTGCATAACCTGTGCATAGATATCACCGGCAGCATACTCGTTTGTTGCGCTATACACATGACCCTTCTGATAGGTTGTGATACTTGGTGTAGCAACGGTAGTGATTGTGGTCTGCTTACCGGTCTCCTCAGAGTCGAGAACCACAGCATCGAAGGTGATGGGGAACAGACCAGCTGGATCATCTTCATCCTCGTCAGCATCTGGGTTGGTCCAACCGTTGGTGTTGTCAGAAATCTTAAAGATGTAGGTGTAAGCATAGTTAGGCATCCACTTGGTGTAGATAGCGGGAACGAAAGCCTTAGCACCATAAACCTTAATCTCCTCATTTGAACCATCGGTGGAAACGAGAGTGTAGTTAACACGCATCTCAAGTACAGAACCGGCCTCGTTGGGGAGAACAGTCTTATAGAATGTACCTGTACCAGCGAAAGAAGGATCCTGTGAAGTACGCTTCAGATAGATATTGCCAGCTGTCTCACTGCCTTCTGCAGCACCATAATTCAGAGTACCGAAACCCTGAGTTGTAGCAGTTGTACCTGTTGCGTTGCTGATTGCTACGTGAGCCTTATTGTAGTCTGACTCAGAAGCGTTTTCACTACCTCTTGTCGGATAAGAAACGGTGTATGTACCACCAGCATGGAAAGGAGAGACAGCAGAAGAAGAAGCAAACAGAGTAGCATTGGTGTTAGAACTGATGTTTGTATTCTTTGCTGTAGCATCGTCCTGGAAGAACTGAACGTTCTTGACGGAGTATCCGGGAACAGTCTCATAGATGGCCATACGAACCTTGGAACCGAGAGACCGGAACTGCAGTTCTACCACATTTTTGTATGCACTCTTACTAACGGTCTTAATATCAGCAATGTAGCACTCTGCGAGATCCTCAGCAGAACCACGAAGGGTGTATGTACCATCTGTTGAACTGATTGCTGTTGCTAAGATCTGATTAGCAGATGGAGTGGAAGTACCATCGTCCTTAACCACTTGGTTACCCTTACCGCCAGAGAAGGCAGCGAAGTTATAAGCGGTGGTAGAGAAGTCCCAGTACTTGATGCTCTGAGCAGTGATTCCAGTACCGAGGATATTGGTCTTTCCAACATACTCCCAGTCCTTGGTGTTGCTCTCTGTTGTACCAGCAGTGTTCTGTGTCCATGCAACGGTGTAGTTGTCAAACACAGTAGTCTGATCGTTTGCTGCTGTTCCGTCACCCTTGACACCCATCACGATAAACTGATTACCCAGCATGTCAGCAGCATCAGCACCAACAGCATCATTGGCACGGGTAACCGCACGGAAGGTACCACCGAAGTTGATAGCCTCACTGGTGTTCTTGTCTGTCACGTTTGTTGCGACATCACCATCAAAGTCGCTCTGGGAGCATCCAACGAGCATTGCTCCGCATAACGCGAGAAGATAGATTTTTTTCTTTTTCACAATTGTAAAATTTTTATTAGTACTAAAATTAAATAATATATATTATCTTGGAATAAAAAATCTTCTGATTATCACTAATCTAAGCGGCGGTGTCCATTGTCGGGAGTAAGATCAAACTCGTATGTGCCGCCGTCTTCGGTCTCTTTCACAACTGCGTTGAAACCAGTTCCACCTGTACGGTTCGGAGTGGGAATAGTGTCCATGTCAAGCTCTACCGTTATCACTCCGCCCTTATAACGCTTGCGCACCTGGTCGGTGACGTCGAAGACGAAGGTGGAGTCCATACCATTGTTAAACTGCATCGTCACGTCAAGGTAATGTCTGTTGACATCTTTCAGCTCCTGACCTCTTGACACACGGTTGACGTTGTGACCGCAGATACCGAAGGTCATCAGCCTGCCGCCCACGATATCTACCCTCTCCGTCTCCATCAGCATGTCTTTCTTCATACGCATATTGAAATAGACCGCTATGGCGTCATTGCCGGCAATGCCGGTGTTGAGTATCGTCGAGCGTGCCATGCCGGAGAGGTTAGCGGTGCCAGTCACGGCAGATATACGTCCGTTGTTATGATGTATAATCACCTGTGGCAGATAGATATATGTGATTGGTTCAAGTGTCATGTGAAGCTTCCTCACCCACATGTTACGCTCCTCATCCCACACAAACCCCTCAAGGTTACGGTTTATCTCAAACGCCTGCTCGTAAGCGGCGAAGAGCGGCTCCGGCTCGTAGAACGAGTTGTTGTATCTCGGTGCATGGTAGCGTGACATATTCATACTGGGGTTGGTATATGCCGTCACATAGTCGAGAGAAGTCTGCTCATCGAAGATCAGGCTCTGCACACCATCCAGGGTATGTACATCGTTCCATGCGAGGATATCCCAGTAGCCCCATTCAAAGGGCGCGCGGAATATTCTGCCGTCTATCTGTGCCGCCAGCACCCTGTCATGCGGGGCGTAAGGGGTCTCAACGGTATAGTAGCGGCGCAGGTTAAACTTGGTCGGCTCGGTATATCCTAACTCTCCGAAGATACGCTGGTCTTCCTCATCCCAGCCGTAATACCACTCTGCCCGCCAGTCATAGTTGATGCCGAGCTGTGTCTGGTAATCCCAATAGACGTCAAGCTCCAGCTCAACCATCGGGATTTCCAGCTCCGGCGTCTCCCAATCCCACAGATGCAGGTCAGGGTTACGCTCGCAGCCGGTAATCATTACTACCAGCGCCGCCAGCCAGAGTGCCATGCGCTTCCGGCGCATGGTGTTAAGCATCATCCGTATCATAGCTCACCTCCTTTCCCATTATTAAGGCGTGTCTCGTATGGACGGAAGGGGTTATAATGCTTATATATATGTGTCGCCTTACGGTGACGATAACCCGGTGTCTCCTTACGTGCCTTACGGTAGAGCAGGTCATAGCTCAGTGTCACACCGATGCGTGTAGGACCTACCCACGTGTAGTTATACTGACGCCTCTTAAAGAGCGATGCGCGACCCTTCCACTTGTAGTAGTACAGGTCATCGTGATACCTTGGCTCTATGGGGTTCTCATACTGATAGGGGTCATACTTACAGAAGAACACCCCAAACTGTGCCTGCAACTCAAGGCGCCAATGCTGTTTCTTTGACAGCGGTATGACATAACCGGCTCCTATACCGGCTCCGGCACCTTCGCCCTCCCAACCACGGTTGGCATCGAAACAGATACCGAAGAGTCCGCCATGCACATAACCCTGGAAATACCAGCCTTTGAACGCGGCACCCTTACCCTCGGGATGCAGCTCTATGTCGCCGCGCTTCAGATAGTAACGTGTCTCAAGCTGGTAGTTACGTATCTGGAAATACTTATGATGCCTGTAATGCTGCCACCACGGACAGTCGAACGACGCGCCGTAGGTGAAATGACCACGCTTGGGATAGTACTCCACAGCGATATTGGGTATGGGGCACCACTTGTCGTAACCCGGCATGTAAACACCATAGAACAGCAGGTTTGTCTTCACAGACAACAGCTCACGCCTCGGCACCATCTCAAACCACGGTTCCGGTTCCGGCTCCACGGGAGGCTGTGTGATTACCGGGGGCTGAACCACCACCGGCTCCTCTTTCTTCTCAACGGGCTTCTGGCATACAATAACCATTCGCGCCGCACGCAGAGACGGGTAATAGGTGACGAGCAGACGGCTCCACAGCTTACCGCCGTCGATAGCCTGCAACTCGCGTTTGAGCTCTGTATATCGCTGCTCTGGCATGTATTTATCGAAGAGGCGCTTCACGACATCGTAAGCCGGGTCGCCATTCTGTTCCATCTGACGGTACAGGTAGTGGTAGTCCTCCACCTCAGTCTCAAAGACCAATGTGGTGTTAGGAGACAGCTGCAGACGGCTGGCAATATAGTCACGCAAGGCGCGCATACGCCCTTTGGCAAGATGGTCGTTGAACTCCACCGGTCCTTCCGGCGACGCCGCACCGCGCAGTTTCACCGTTACGACCCTCAGGCTGTCCTTGTTAATATGCGGCAACACCGACTCACCCAGATCCTGTAATACCTTGTCACCCTTTGGCAGATCCGTCTTGGACACCTGAAATACCACGGAAGCGGCGTTATTGAAGAAATAATCATCATCAATAGCATTCTCCACGTCGTCATCTATAAGTATGACGTATGGGTATCTGTTATAGAATAAAGTGTCTATTGGTTGACCAGTAGGCTCGTATAACTGATAAAGAATTTCGTTAACGTTGTGTGCGTAAGAATTGCTGTAATACAGACTAAGCAGCATTACTAATAATATTCTGAATTTTCCGAAATGCCCACTGTAAAGGAATATTCGGAAATTTTTATGCTTTTTCAACTGTTGCATAATCGTTTACATACAATCTTTTTCAATCGCAAAGGTAATATTTTTTTTTAAATCTCACAATAAAATGTATTAAAATAAACTCATTTGTTGCAAATTTAACTTAATTTTACTTCAATTAACCAAAATTTAACATAATGCATTTTGTAAAGAAAAATTATTAAAATTTTCTCATTTATGTAGTATTTTATTTACACTGTAAACCGTATATTTACATACGAATGATAAAGAAAAACTCATTAATAAAAAACTAAAAAAAATAGTATCAAAGCACAAAATTAAAGAAATATAACTTTTTATTTGGCATTTCGGTCTGTTTGCACTAACTTTGCAACTCAAAATAACAAATGCGATGAAACATATTATTATATTAGGTGACGGAATGGCTGACCATCCTATAGAGAGACTGGACGGAAAAACACCACTCCAGAAGGCAGACAAGCCAATGATGGACTTTCTGGCAAAAAACGGAAGGACAGGCAGACTGATAACCGTACCAGAGGGATTCCCACCGGGATCGGAGGTGGCAAACACAGCCATATTGGGCTACGACATGAACAAGGTATATGAGGGGCGCGGCCCCCTTGAGGCTGCCTCGATAGGATATGAGATGGCTGATGACGACTTCGCTATACGCTGTAATATCATAACTATTGAGGACGGCAGAATAGTCACCCATAACGGCGGTAACCTACAGACTGACGACGCACGGACGCTGATCAATTACCTTAACGACACCGTAGCAAAACCCATCAACGAGAGGGAAGGCTGCGAAAGAGTGAGATTTATCAGCGGAATACAGTACCGACACCTGTTAGTAATAAAAGGTGGAAACAAACATATCACATGCTTACCGCCCCACGACCATCCTAACGAACAGTGGGAACCACTGCTCGTAAAGGCTGAGGATAATGCACCACAGGAGCCAGGACGACTGACGGCACAACAGACGGCAGACATCATCAATGAGATGATAAAACGCTCTCAGGAGATGCTGCCACAACACCCATACAACAAGAAGAAAGCTGAGAACGGACAAAGGCAGGCTAACAGCATCTGGCCATGGAGCGGCGGATACAGACCGTCGATGACGACACTGACAGACCAATATCCGCAGATAAAGAGCGGAGCTGTGATATCAGCCGTTGATCTGATAAAGGGTATAGGACACTATGCCGGACTGAGGATCATTGAGGTGGAGGGTGCTACAGGATTAGCTGACACAAACTATGAGAGTAAGGCACAGGCGGCTATTGAGGCCCTAAAGACCGACGACTTTGTGTTCGTGCATGTGGAGGCTACTGACGAGGCAGGGCACGACGGTGACCTGGAACTCAAGATGCGAGCCATCAACTACCTGGACCAGCGTATCATACGCCCCGTATATGAGGCGGTGACGGCTATGGGAGAGCCGGTGGCGATAGCGGTACTACCCGACCACCCCACCCCGGTGGAACTGCGCATCCACGTCAATGAGCCGGTGCCATTCCTGATATGGCACCCGGGCATACAGGCTGACGACGTCAAGCAATATGACGAGGTATCCTGCGTCAGCGGCAGCTACGGCCTCCTTAGACTAAACCAATTCATTGATACATTAATGAACACCTAAGAACACCTAAGAAAACCTCAGAAAACCTCAGAAAACCTCAGAATAAATATTACTAAGATGAAATACTACAGTACAAACAAAAAAGCCCAATTAGCAAGTCTTGAGACAGCAGTGGTGAAAGGACTGGCTGAAGACCGCGGACTATATATGCCGCAAACAATAAAGAAACTGCCAAAGTCTTTCTTTGATGACATCGACAAGATGTCTTTCCAAGAGATAGCATATACCGTGGCGGACGCCTTCTTCGGAGAAGACGTGGAGGCAGAGGCACTGAAGCAGATAGTGTATGACACGCTGGCATTTGACTGCCCCGTAGTGCCGGTGGAAGACAATATCTACTCCCTTGAACTGTTCCATGGACCAACACTCGCATTCAAGGACGTGGGAGCGCGCTTTATGGCGCGACTGCTGGGCTACTTCATCAAGAAGGAGGGAAGCGACGAACTCGTAAACGTGCTTGTGGCTACCAGCGGTGATACCGGCAGCGCCGTAGCTAACGGCTTCCTCGGTGTGGACGGCATACACGTATATGTGCTATACCCAAAAGGAAAGGTGAGCAATATCCAGGAGTGCCAGTTTACCACCCTCGGAAAGAATATCACAGCCATTGAGGTGGACGGCGTATTCGACGACTGCCAACGCCTCGTCAAGACGGCATTCATGGACGATGAGCTGAACAAGCACATGAGGCTTACATCCGCCAACAGCATCAACGTGGCACGTTTCCTGCCACAGGCATTCTATTATTTCTACGCATACGCGCAAATGAAACGTATGGGTAAGGCTGACAACCTCGTGATGTGTGTGCCAAGCGGCAACTTCGGGAATATATGTGCAGCACTATTCGGACATGCCATGGGACTGCCTGTGAAACGATTCATCGCCGCCAACAACGAGAATGACGTCTTCTTCCAATATCTCAGGACCGGAGAGTACAAGCCTCAGCCGACAAAACAGACATTGGCAAACGCAATGGATGTAGGCGACCCAAGTAACTTCGCACGTATATACGACCTCTATGGTGGTAGCCACGAGCGCATCACAAGCCTCATCAGCGGGTTTACCATTACAGACCCGGGCATTATGAGCACAATGAGGTACTGCCACGACACAACAGGATACGTCCTCGACCCGCACGGAGCATGCGGATCCCAGGCTCTGAAGGACGAACTGAAGGAAGGTGAGAGCGGAGTATTCTGCGAGACAGCCCATCCGGCGAAATTCAAAGAGAAGGTGGACGCCATACTATCAACTGACATAG
Source organism: Prevotella sp. (assembly GCA_017959365.1). Classification (GTDB taxonomy): domain Bacteria; phylum Bacteroidota; class Bacteroidia; order Bacteroidales; family Bacteroidaceae; genus Prevotella. The sequence continues at coordinate 112 of JAGDAU010000071.1, read as the reverse complement.
CTATTCCAGAGCGACTCGCCGCATTTATGAGAGGTACGAAGCAGAGCATCCCCATGAGCAGCGATTTCGAAGAACTGAAATCCTTCCTAATGAGCAGATAAAGAGATTTTCT
>JAGDAU010000070.1 GCA_017959365.1 Prevotella sp. | reverse complement strand
TGTTGTACTTGATACCGTATTTCTCAGCGTACTTACACACTTTCTCTGCCACGAGTGCTTTGAAGAACTCTATATGCTCGTGAGATACGGTGAAGTGTACGTTTGCCTCGCCATTGCTGGCAGCATAGAGGGCGCCCTCTACGAGATGCTCCTCCATAGGAGTGCGTGCACCGTCCTCATACTCATGGAACAACAGCAGACCCTTTGGCAGCTGACCGTAGTTCAGTCCCTCTGGTTTTAGCATATTGGCGGCAATGGCTTTGTAGTTGCCGTCTGCGATGAGCTGCATGATTTTCTTACCCTCATTCTCCTTACACTTGGCACACAGAGCCTCGCGGAAGGCGAATTTCTTGATGTTGTCGAAATATTTCTTCTCAAAGTCTGTTGTCGGCACATCATAGTCGGCGTCAACAAAGGCAAACATGTCTTTAAACATTCTGCTGGCAGCGCCAGAGGCAGGCACAAACTTAACGATTTTCCCTCCCTTGGCTTTGTAGTCGTTCCATGCGCGCTCATACTCGTCGGCCTGGGCAGCGTCAGGGGCAAGGATGCCCTTGTCAATGGCTGCGGCAGCCTCTAATTTTAGGAACGGGAAACCGGTTTGGAAGTCCTGTAACTGTTTTTCTACTTTCTCAGGGGTCATACCCTTTGACTTAATCTGATTAAGGTCTTTTTCTGTAAACATAGCTATTTGTATATTATTAGATTTTTGGCAAAGTTAATACATTTTTTTATATGCGAGAAATAATTTGCAAGAAAAATAAATTCTTTCAAAACTTTCAACTTGTCAACTCATCAACTCGTCAACTCGTCAACTTACCCTTGAGGCACTATCCACCTATAGAGGTTACAGCCGATGAAGTTGCCAATCACCTCAGCGATATATACTATAAGCAGTTGACCGCTATATAACTCGGGTGTGGCGAGGAAATAGAAGGCATCGGCTATGGAGTGGGCGAAACCGCACAGGATGAACACCGGCACACCAAGGAGCAATGGCAGGAATTTACCTTTTCTGGCAAACTCCACGGCGGTGGTCATGATAAATCCGCACCCTATGGCGAGTATGCCGCAGGGTAGGGGACCTTTAGCAAGACGGCCTGTTACGATAGCAGTGTCAGGCTCTATGATATCAGGCTGTGAGTAGGTGAACGCCAGGGCACACAGTCCGCAGCCTATGATATTACCGATAAGGACCACAAGAAGCATTGTCCAGTCACCCTTGGCACGTATGAAACCAGCTGTGCCGGTGTACAACTTCAGTGCGTATGACACTACGGCGGTCAGACCGAAAGCAAAGAGTACGGCACCGGCAACGCCACCCACACGAAGGTTGACGACACATCCTATTGATATACATATTCCAGCAACAATGGCTGAACGGAGAATATGGAAATAATTCATATAGTTGAAAGTTTAATGTTTAAAGTTTAATGTTTAGTGTTGAGCTTTCATCACTGCCACAGGGCGTATGGACCGACCATAGTATCTGTTGGCGGCGCGGTCGTTATAGCTGTTGAGCTCTGTCCAGTGAGCATTACCGACACCGTGACTGCCACTGGTGTTCCATCCCATCACCCAGGCGTACATACTGTTTTGCGCTCCTTGTGTGGAACCGAAGAAACTGCCCTCACTGGTCACATTCTCCCAGCTTGAGCCATTAACCATACCTGCTGACGGCAGGAAAATATAATTATTATTGGTTTTACTTGACACACGATAGCCGTTGATACCATTTACGACAACCATATTCCAGTTGCACTGGTTTCTCAGCTCCTCAAGCTGAGAACTGTTAGGCATACACCATGAGTTATCCATATTGGTATATGCTGCGTCATACTGTGTTGAGGTGATGTCACCCAGATTATCGTATGTGGTAGCGTTGTACAGATAATTCTCACGTGTATAACTGTCCTTTGGCTCCGTCTCTCCCCAGGCGTAGTAATTACCATATTGCTCAGGCCATTCAGCGCCTACATTGACATTACACCACAATGTGCCGGAGGGTAGTCCGAGGTCAACCATCTCCCATCCGAAATGCTTTGCCTCGCCATAGAACACCTCGTTACCATATCTCAGGTAAGCACGGTACCAATAACCTATATTGTCTGAAACGCTAACCGAAGTAGAGTAACTGCATTTCTCACTGACAGTCTTGTGATACTCTATCGCTGCGCTGTTGATGTCAACATCAGCAGTCTCACCGAAAACAAAGCCAACGGTTACCTCACCGTCTATTGGCGTAGTACTCATCATTGTGGCATATACCGTGGCTGTAGCAGAGTTGACAGTCCACTGTGCACTGTCTGTTACGATGCTCATCATCTTACCGTCGGAGGCATTGGCGTTTGGAGCATAGACAGCTCGAACCGAACGTCCGTACCAACGGTCACATGCCATGTCGTTATAGCTGAACGATTGGGTCCAGTGTGCATTGCCTACCGACCTGTTCCAAGAAGAGCTCCACATCAACGTACTGCCATACTCACTGAACTTACCGCCCTGCGTAGAGCCCCAGTAGAAGCCTTCTGACGTTAATCCTCGGTGGGTGCTGCCATTCATCAGTCCAGAGGCTGGCAGAAAGATATATCTGCCATTTCTTTTGCTTACCACCTTAAATCCATTGATATTATTCTCAACCGTATGTATCCACTCGCAGTTGTTATCACTCAATAACTCCTCAAGCTGTGTTTGTGTGGGCATCCTCCAGAAATCACCCATATTGGCTTTGGCGGCATCATATCTCGAACCGGCAATATTATAGTCATCATGCAAGTTCTGGTAGCCGTTATCGTAATAAACGTAATTGTTAAGTGTGTAGCTCTCCTTCGGTGTTATCTCACCCCATGCGAAATAGTCACCGTATTCCTCTGGACGGTTAGCGCCGATATTCATGTTACACCACTTGGTGCCGGAGGGCAGGCCAAGGTCTACGACCTCGTAACCATAATGCTTAGCCTCACCGTAGATAATGGTGTCATTGGTCTCCACGTATGCCCTGTACCAATAGCCGAAGTTCTCAAACACATTGATAGTATGGCTGAAGACACTGCCCCTTGTCACCTCCCTTGAGTACTCAAGGTCTGTACGGGAGTTGCTCCTGACGATATTGGCACTGTCACCGAAGATGAAACCAACCTTCACTGTGCCATTGATAGGTGTGGTGGTACTCATGGTGCCATAAACAGTAGCTGACGTATCACCTAATCTCCAGACGGCACTGTCGGTGAGTATAGTAAGAGACATACCGTCTGGAGTTACAATTCCAGGTGAGAAGACGGCACGCACAGGACGACCGCAATAGCGGGCGCTGTTGATAGCATTATAGCTGAATGGTTGCGACCATTCACCGTTACACATACTCCTTGACCCTCGGTTCCAAACTACAGTCCAAGCGTAGCTACTTAGGTCTCCACCCTGCCATGAGGTGGGATAGCTGGCTCCGTATGTACTGACATTTAGCGACGTACCGGTTCTCACACCAGCGTCGGGCAGGAATATAGACTGTCCATTAGGTCCGGTAATAACAAATCCATTAACGTTATTGTATGTGGTATGCACCCAATCACAATCGTCAAACAACTCCTGCATCTGCGGCTTAGTGGGCATCTTCCACGCATTACCCATATTGACATGGGCGGCGTCGAGCTCCGAGCCCGCGATGTCACGGTTGACGCCGTAACCCACATTGGTGCTGCCCAATGGATAGTTGTCAGAGGTATACGACTGTTTGGTGTGTGTCTCCGCCCAGGAATAATAATATCCATAGTCCTCCGGCTTGCTCGCACCGAGGTTCATATTTGCCCACAGAGTGCCGGAAGGCAGGCCGAGGTCAACCATTACATAACCATACTGACGTGCCTCACCATAGATAATGGTATCATTGGTCTGAACAAAAGCACGATAATAATAGCCAATATTGTCGAACACGTCCAAGGTAGTGCTGAAACGTCCTGCCGCAACACGCTCTTCTGTGTACTCATCACGCGCCTTACCCCTGACGATGTTCATACTGTCACCAATGACAAAGCCGACGGTAACACTGCCCTTGATGGGTTTCATGCTCGTAAGGGTGCCATATAGCGTTGTCTGTGTGTCGCCAAGTTTCCAAGTGGAACTGTCTGTAAGGATGGTAAGACCTAAATCATCCGGATCTGACGATATGTTGGAAACAACGGCACGTACAGGTCTTCCGATATATCTTGCAGCCTGGTTATCATTATAACTGTACAATTCATTATAATTGGCGTTTGCCATGTTCCTTGATGTGGATTTGTAAATCAGACACCAGGCATACCAACTGTTCTCACCCACTTGATTGGAACTTGCGTATGACGCACCACTGCCAACTTGCCATGTACCGGTTCCTGTGCGGGTGCCTGCAGCAGGAAGGAATATCCTGTTGCCATTAAGTCCTGTAATAATATAACCATTCACACCATTAATCTGCTGCCAAGACCATTGGCAAAGGTCCTTCAACTCTTCCAAGTCTTTCTTACGCGGCATGTGCCAGGCACCTCCCATGTTGACAAAGGCGGCGTCATTCAGTGTGCCGGCTATATCAAGGGCATTGCCAAGATTACTGTTTTGGGAAGGATAATTGTTGACACTGCTGCTATATGAGTCTTTTGTCTCTGTCTCACCCCATGCGTAGTAGTTTCCATAGTCCTCCACACTGTTGGCTCCGACGTTACGTGAAGCCCACTTCACACCGCTTGGCAGACCAAGGTCAATCATAAGGGCCTCAACGGGACGGC
>JAGDAU010000069.1 GCA_017959365.1 Prevotella sp. | reverse complement strand
TTTTGCAAAATAAAGAATAAGTGATTGTACACAGTAAACAAACACATTGCAACATTTGAATAATCTGATTGAATAATGAAAAAATATCAAGTTTTGTCACAGATAGACCTTGAGCATCAGCTTATTACCGCATCTCTTGCCATAAGATGCTTAAGTATATTCATGTCGAAAAACAGAAAAGATTAATAAACAAAGTATTTCTTCTTGCACTTGATATAGAAGCCTCGGGATGGAACACGGTTGAGGCGTCTGCCTTGCAGGTCGTAAATAGCCTGGTCCTGGTCATTTGTAATGACTGGTGATGTGACAGATGTGTTGACATCCCAGCCTGTGGCAAGATCTTCCAAGGTGATGACACGGTCGTCATTCATACACTTTGACCATTCCTCATTACTTGTCTGTGCCACAAAATTACCACCCCAGGTGTTATACCACGGCATCCACCATGACCATACGGCATCCTCGTCAAACTCCTTGTCAATATCTGGTATAGGGCCGTTCTCCGACAGAGCAATAATCTTCCTGCCTTGGGTTAGTGTCTTGAGATTATCGAAGTAGGCATAATTACTTGAATAATCATACGCATTATTATATATATCCGCCGATACGATGTCATAATACTCCTCACCCGGATCCCAGTCATAATCGTTGCTGCCTGCGTTCCACACCCATATCAGATTATGCACGCCCTTGACATTCACCATCTGGTCGTACATAAGACGATAAAGTTTGACAAACGGTACGGCGCCTTCCCTACCCCACCAGAACCATTTTCCGCTTGCCTCATGGAGTGGGCGGAAGATGCATGCCACACCATCATTCTGAAGACTAAGGAAATAGTCGGCAATGACATTGATGTCATTTATTATATTCCTGTATAGTGTTGACGAGGTGTTCCAGCTGCCGTCAGCATTCATAGCATTTGTCACCTTTATGCTGCAATCGGCAGAGTAGAATGCGTCTGTACTACGGCTTGGGTCACGCCAGTGCCATGTGAATGCCGGCAAACCACCGCGGCGGTATGTGTCACGCGCCAGTCTCACTGATGACTGTGTGTAACTCTTGTTATAGCTTTGGGAGGCTGTTTTTCCCGTCGCATTCATGAAGTCAAAGCCTATAAGTGCCGGTGTCTTACCCGATGCGTTATACACTGCCTTCACGTCAGCATGCTGAGTCACATTACCATTATCTGATGACATGTCTCCCGTCATAATACCCGAGATGGTCTTCTTACCGAAACAATCATACAAGAAGGCATACATCTGCTTGGCTGCTGGTGTGGCATCAGCATCTACAGGGCTTCTTGATATATCAAAGGGAAGAGCATCGGGAGCATTCTCTATGCGTATATAGTCTATGCGGTACCATGTCCAACTGGGTGTTATGACGATAGTGTTATTACCCTTGTTCATGATAAACGTTCCTACCGCAGACTCACCAAACCCGCTCACCTGGAATGAGTTTTGGTTGCCATTGACAGTAATATTGACTGTCTTGTCGCCATACAAACCGTCATAACCTACATAAACAACATACTTACCGTTTTTCTCTGCATTGAATGTAAATGTTATCCTGGCTTCCTGGGCAGTCATCTCAAGGGCCTTACCACCGGAATACTTACTGCCTGTAATCAGATTACACGTGGCATAATCCGCGTCTTCAGCCTCTAATAATGTATCCGCCATAACATTGAGCGGTAACATACAGAATGTCAGTAAAAACATTATTGAATATAATGTTCGTTTCATGCCTGGGGCAACAAGAACAAGTAATTCTATACAAAGATTTTTCATTATATGTATTTTTATGTTATTTTTTCAAGTTGTTTTTTATTAATAACTGCCAATTTTTGCTTTTATATGAAGTAAGACTACAACCTGATATTTAGCAACGAGTAAGAAATGATATAGTTATGGCTCCGTAATGCGGAGCCATAACTATATACATCTTATTTCTTTATTGGATAGACCCAAGAGAGAATGATGATAAGCAGGGCTATCACCGCCGGGAAGAGAGAGAAGAGGCTCCAAACCATGGTGAGCACTGAGTCGGTGATGGATGCAGGATCAACACTGGTGTTACCCATCTCATCGGTAATCATGCTTGCTCCTGCCAGACTGAGGAAGAGAGCCACAAGGGAGCCAGAGATAGCGGTACCGAACTTCTGTGCCATGGTACCGGAAGAGAAGATAAGACCCGTAGATGATGTGCCGTTCTTCTCTGTGGCGTAATCAGCCACATCAGCGTACATTGACCACAACAGCGGAGAATAAAGGCCGATACCAATGGATGTGAGTATCACGAGGGCAACCATAACCCATATCATCGACTTGTCCATCGGAATGAAGAAGAAGCCAATGGAGAATACAAGGCAGATGATTGCAGATACGATGAATGCCTTACGCTTGGAACCCATCCACTGGGTAAACTTAGGCGACACACCACCAAAGATCATACATGTCAGCTCACCGAAGGTCATAAACACAGTATAGTTGATGATAAGCCCACTTACGGTAACATCACCCTTCAGGCAGTACTCAAAGAGGTAGCCTGCCACGGCATAACGGAAACCGTTGAAGAAATTGGTGCATATACCAATGAGCGTAAGGATTATCCATGGCTTATTCTTAAACAGGTCAGCAAATGGTTTGAACGAGAATTTCTCAGCCCTGACAGGTTTCAGACGCTCTTTGGTGAGCAGTCCGCATGCCAACGTACCTACAGCGGCTATGATGCCGAAGAACGCGCCAATAACGGCATACTGATGCTGCTGAGCTGCCACTGTGTATCTCTCCACACCATTGACAACCTCCTTATCTCCACCTACAAACTCCAGCAGATAAGGGAAACTGAGCAGAGTGACGAATCCCATAGCGTAGGCACCCACCATACGGAATGACGAGAACTGGTTCTTCTCGTTGTCATCGTCAGTCATCACACCGAGCAGTGAGCCGTAAGGCACATTGACAGCGGTGTACATCGCCATCATCAGGAGATAAAGGGAATATGCCCATATACGCTTACCAACAGGACCGAAGTCCGGGGTATAAAGCAGCAGTGCGAAGATAAGTCCGAATGGTATGGCACCGAAGATGAGCCAGGGACGGTAGGTGCCGAAGCGCGACTGTGTACGGTCGGCAAGCGAGCCCATCATAGGATCGGTAACCACATCAAACATCCTGGCTATAAGCATAAGCGTTGCCGCATCGGCAAAGGTAAGGCCAAAAACATTGGTGAAGAATAGCGGAAAGGCTATTGACATTATTTTCCATGTTATACCACCGGCGGCAGCGTCACCAAGCGCATAGCCGATTTTTTCTTTAAATGTTGCCATTTTGTAAATTAATAATTAAAATTAATAATTAATAATTATCGCTTCGCGATTTAAAATTTACAATTAAAAGTTACCATTTCGCAATTAAAAAATAAACAATTAAAAGTTATCGCTTCGCGATTACAAATTAATAATTAATTCAATTAAACAACTTGTTTACTTGTTAAATTTGTTCTTTCGTATGAGTGCTTTGATGGTCTCTACACTTGCAGATGTGGTGAGGCCGTCCTCTGGTGTGTTCATGCAGTAATCAATGAGCTTGTCGATTGTTGATACTGCCACATGCATTCGTGTATCAGAGGAGGCGTAATATATAAGCACCCTGCCGTCATCATCGGCTATCCATCCGTTGGCGAAAGCCACGTTCATCACATCGCCGATATATTCATCTCCCTGCGGTACAAGGAAATAGCCTCCCGGCTGCGCAATGACACGTGTAGGGTCATCAAGGGCGGTCATATACATATACAGCACATATCTCAGTCCGCTGGCACAGCCTCTCACGCCATGAGCCAAATGCAACCATCCACGGTCGGTCTTGATAGGATGAGGTCCCTCACCGTTCTTCACTTCCATGATGGTATGATAGTGGCGGGCGTTGATTATCGTCTCTTCCCTAACCTCAGCATTAGTGATGTCGTCAACAAGCGCCCAGCCGATACCTCCACCGCTGCCAGTGTCAATGAATCCATCCTGCGGACGGGTATAGAAAGCGTATTTACCATCCACAAACTCTGGATGAAGCACAACATTACGCTGCTGTGACTTTGTCTTAAGGTCCGGCAGACGTTCCCAGTTGACAAAGTCCTTGGTGCGTGCTATGGCTGCCGTTGCGGTAGCGGCGCTGAGGTCTCCCGGCTGACTGTCGTCATGCCGCTCGGCGCAGAACACGCCATATATCCAGCCGTCCTCATGTGCAGTGATACGCATGTCATAGATATTCGTCGCAGGTATGACATCCTCGGGCATTGTGATTGGCTCATCCCAGAAACGGAAATTATCTATGCCGTTGGGCGACTCCGCCACAGCAAAGAAACTCTTTCTGTCAGCTCCCTCAACCCTGACAACAAGCAGGTATCTGCCATTCCACTTTATTGCTCCGGAGTTAAGCGTAGCATTCATCATGATGCGTTGCATGAGATAAGGATTGTCATTCTCATTGAAATCATAACGCCACTCCAATGGTGTGTGCTCTGCTGTAATGATAGGATACTTGTAGCGGGTATAAATACCGTTGCCCCACTGTTCCGGTTCATTCTTTCTTGTCAGCAACTGTTCGTGATGCTCGCGTAACAGTCTCACTCTTTCATTAAAGTCACTCATAAGAATGTGTTTTATGTTTTATGTTTTATGTTTTGTGTTTAATGCTTTATATCCTCAAGGAACAATACATTGTCTGCGTCATGGAATACCTTGAAATCCTCAACCAACTCTGGTCTTGAAGGTGTGGGACCGAAATACTCTTGTTTGTAGTTACGCCATAGGAGGAAATAGCTTAACGGCCGTTTGTCCATAATTGGTTTAAGCACACTGCTCCACCATGTTGGATCTGGCATATTCTTGTATCCGCACTCGGTAAGAGCAAAGAGTTTACCATGTTTCCTTGAGAAGCCCCAAAGGAAATTGAGGTCGCTGATAATCTGCTTCTCAAAGTCTTCCTTCGTACCCCACTGGTATGCGTCCTCGCCAATCAGTGTCACACGGTCATCACCGGGATAGCGGACAAGGAACTTCACCTCATCCCAGTCACCGTATAGATTTGGGGAATAACTCCATACAAGATTGGTTAGTCCACGTTGGGTAAGATAGTCTTGCAGCATATTCCAAAGACCGTGGAACTCTTCATCGGTGCACAGTTTCTGGCCCCACCAGAACCAAGAGCCGTTATTCTCATGCCACGGACGGAAGATGATAGGTACAGCCTTACCCTTACTGTCTTTCATCGTAAGCAGATAGTCTGCTACACGCTTCATCCACAGTTGGAATTTATCATACTGTGAACCGCCAGCCAGCACACTCTTTACTACCTGGTCGCTCGTCACATCCCATGCTGTTCCGCCAGTGAGCGGATTACGGGGATGCCAGCTGACAGTAACTATTCCACCACGCTCATGATGGCGTATCAGTTCCTCATGGATGCGGGTGAATGGCACACTATCAAGGTTTTTCTTGTCACCCATCTCTATACCGCCAAGATCAAATCCCATGACGGCTGGATAGTCACCGACACTCTCTTTAATGTCACAACGGTCTTTATCCCATTCCCATGACACACCATAGAAGGGGGCATCCTGATGTCCCACCATATAGCCCTTTTTCTGCAATTGCTGAAGACGTGCTGTCAGTTTGTCTGCTGTTGCCTTTTTCTGCTCAACAGACTCCGTTGTCTTGCAAGCCACAATAGCGGTCATCATAATTAAAGCTAATAATATATTTCTCATTGATAATTGCGAATATCAAGTTCTTTTGTTTAATCTTTTAATCTTTCAAGTAAGAATTGCTCCCACTCATCCCACTGCTCCTGATACCAGAAGTGTCCGGTCTGCTGATAGAGGCTAAGCTGCTTGGGACCTGGAACGGCATTATAAGTGGCATAGCTGCTGCCTGGAGGCACGACATCGTCATTATATCCAAAAGAGAACCATCCCTTTGCGTTCTTTATACGCTTGGCAAAGTTTACGCCATCATAATAACGGGCGCCCTCCACCTTCTTGGTGTCCGGTTTCTCTACATTATAAAAATAATGCGGCCATCCACAAGCGCTCTTATGCAGTGCTGCCTCATAATCGCACATAGCATCGTGCACAGGAGCATAGAAAGTGATACGGCTGTCAAGAGCTGCTGTGGCAAGACTAAGGAAACCACCCTGTGATGAACCGGTGACACCCACAGTCTTTCCATTCCATTCCGGTAATGAGGCGATGAAATCAACGGAGCGTACAGCTCCCACAACAACACGACGATAGAAATTCTTCTCCGGCTCATCTAAGTTCACTTCCCAATAGCCGTTAAGGCATCCGTCAAGCATACGGTCGTAGGTTGACTGATCCAGATTGACGGGAATGCCATGTATGCCGATCTCTAATGTTATGGCTCCCTGTGACGCGGTATATACATCACCGAAATATTGTCTCACTCCGGCACCGGGCACACGTAACAAAGCAGGGTAGCTACCAGCCTTTTTCGGTTTACACAGAATACCATATATACGGTTTCCGGGACGCTGATTGACAAAGCTCACATGATACACATCCACATCTTTGGTGCAACGCTCCGGCATCAGTTGGATCTGCGGGTCAAGGTCATACTGACGTGCCTCACTGAGGGCTTTCTTCCAAAAGGCGTCAAAGTCGGCTGGACACTGTGTGTATGGCTGCAGTTTATCGGGGTCGTAACCGACATTGCAGGTAGCATCATAATCCTTGCCTTCTATCCTGGCGCGTACCTTAACGCGATAAAACCCAGGTTTCGACAACTTTCCCTTCAGACTCAGCGTACCGTCCTTCAGCGTAACATTGTCCTTCTTAACATCCGGGTACATATCCGGTCCGGCCTCATAACTCACCACGACATTGGGCAACAAGGTGCCGGAGCGCCGCACCTCCACTGTGAAGGTGGCGGTCTCCCCTACCCTGTAGTTCCAGTCAGCATGGTCTGGCTCCACTGTTATCACAATGTTGTTGCCACGTATCTGTGCCTGCATCTGAGCAGCCAGCATCACAAGCCACAACAAAGAAACTATCTTTCTCATTTTATCCCTCATCTTTAATATTGACCAAAGCTTGGCAGTTCATCACGAGTGATAATGTATGGAGATGATGTAAGATCAATGAGGAAGTCTGTGGGATTATACACGCCATCGACAGTGAAGTCACCACCCCATGGCATCACCCAGCTCCACATAGCGCCATCGCTAGCCATATTGACGTAGGACGGTATAGGACCACACTCTGACATCGCAATAAGTTTCTTACCTTTGGTCAGGTCACGCAACTCATTGAAAGCGTCAAGATTAGCCTTGTGGAAGTCCACTGGCTGAGGATAATAGTCGTAAGACACAATGTCAACATATTGATCACCTGGATACCATACCTCGTCATTCAGACAAGATGTCCACACCCATATAAGGTTATTGACACCCTTTTCCTTGAAGTAATTGAACATACGTATCCAAAGCTTCTTGTATGCAGCGGCTCCGGAGTTACCCCACCAGAACCATGCCTGTCCGCCGTTTGGATTGTTGCCGGCAGCCTCGTGCAGAGGACGCCAGATAACAGGAATACCCTTCTCCTGCAGTGCCAACAGATAGTTGGCTATAATCTCAAGATGCTGGTTCACCAACTGTGACTCCCATCGTGATGCGTTCTGTGCATAGCGTGCACTGAACGTGGTGTTCAGCGCACCGGCATCATTACAATAGAAAGCGTAAGAGCTGTAGTTGTTTATGTCTGCCTGAGAGCTCGGCACAGCCCAGTGCCAGGAGTATGTCACCAGTCCGCCTGCCTTCCACCAGTTTTCCTCCACAGATGTGTCGGTATAGTCAACCCAGTTGGAGGGGTTCAAAGGCTTGCTGAAATGCATGTGCAGATAATCAAAACCAGCGATAGCCGGATATTTGCCTGTCACCTCATTGAGAAACTCTGCATACTTGATATTATGGTTGTTCTCTGCCATTGTTGCCATGAGTGTTGTCTTTCCGAACTGAGACACAAGGTACTCATAAACCGCCTTTGTCTCGGCAGTGGCATTCTCGTTGACCAATGAAGGATTAATGTCGAAATCCTCAGCAACAAAGTTGTTGACCAGTTTGGTGGTGAACGCAAAACTGTAGTCAGTGGCAAAATTATACGACTCATCCCTTACGGAAGGCTTAAGTATCTCTATCTTGTAAGTAGTGCTGCCCCTTGTCTCTAAAGGTATAATGAGCTGATTACCCTCAACAGTGATAAGCTCATCGTCGGCATAGTAATATGTTGAGGCGTCACCAGCGTATATACGTATCGTGGTCTGAGGGGTTTTAACGATAGGCTCGCTGTATGTCACGACAACCTCTGTCACAAGCTCCTGGTCAATGGCGTCAGCCTCTGGACTCACACTGACGACTTCTGGAGCCGTCTGGTCATCAAAGACACGCTTGCCATTACCATTCTTATTGTCATCGTCTGAGCATGATGTCACGAGACCCGCCGTGAGCATCAGCATGATATATAATGAAAATCTTTTCATGACTTATTGGATTTTAGTATGTTTTAGGTTCGATGCGGAACTGGCCAAAACATTGGTCTATATTCCACTGGTCTCCGCTATTGGGTTGCATCACAAACTCCAAATTACACCAGGAGTCCATTTTTAACTCACCGCCGCCAAGGACATCAACAAGAGGTATGGTCTGAGTCACCCACTCTCCGTATGTATGGAAGAGACCATTTGACACAGGATCCCACTGGCAACGATTAGCGCCACCGGCAAGGGTAAGAAGGAAACCACCGTTCCTTGAGCCATTGATACCATTGTCGCCATAGCTGGGGAATGCCTTGTTTGATGCCACCTCAAACTTAAACACATAGTTTTCAGGATTGGCTATCACATCCTCCCAGCTCCACGTAAGTCCGGCGTATGAGCCGTTCCAGCTCCAGGCGTCAAAAGTGCCGTTGATGCGTATGAACGGGAAACCTAAAGAAACCGGGTCGCCGACGGCCGTACCGTCGGTCAGTGACAGCCAGTCACCGAAACCAGAGCCGATATCATTGGAATAGTCACCAAAGAGCATCATCTTCGTGTTGCGGTATGATATTGACTTGGTATGAGTGCCGTCTATCTCCTCCCAAGACATTGTGATAAGAGAATTGTCGGGCGCATCCTCGGGTATAGGAATACTGGTATATTCCTCTGTGCAGGAATCAGTTTTCAACTCCTCGCTATATCCCAACTCATCATTATGGATGATGATTTTCACGGGAGTCTCCTCGTCCCCAAACTTATAGAGGTCGAAGTTTGCGCCTGCCAGCTGTACAGACGTACCAGCCAAGGCAAACTCATTCATCAGTCCGGTAAGTTCAACGGAAGGTATAGTTATCGGGAATTCAATAGTCACACTGCCTTTATCTGTCTCATATACCATCTTATCAGTAATCTCACCCGGTATTATTCTCGGTATCTTGATATAGCTGTTTTCTGACTCGGCATACACCTCCTTAAGGTCCACCTCCACATCGTTAAACAGTATTCTCTTCACATGGCTGAGGTTCTTACCCTCTATGTGTATCAGCTGAGCCAGTTTACCCTCTGCCAGAGGGTTGGCTTTCTCGGTGTCCTGAATGTCGTAAATGGCGTTTACCACGGGTGCTCCGTTGGAAGAGAACTTATCCGGCACCTCATAGTCAACCACATCACTGCATGATGCCATGGCAATCAGTGCCAGTCCACCTATCAGTATATTATTTAAACTTATATTTTTCATATCCATAACATTTATTAGTTCCAACCTGGGTTATTGGTTTCGATAGCGGTGTTGACGTTAATCTCGTCTCTCGGTATAGGATAGAGCAGATTACGCTCTGTACGCGCCTTGTTGACATTAGAGTCGTCACGTCCGCCGATTGCGTTCATAGCGTCAAGATAGATACCCCAGCGAATGAGGTCCCAACGACGGTCACCCTCGCAGGCAAACTCCTTTGCGCGCTCCTCGATAATAGCGCTACGCATACCGACTTTCTGGAACGCTGTGGTCATTAGCTTAGCGTTAGAACGGGCACGAACCATATTAAGATATTTCATTGCCTCATCACTGTTGCCCAGCTCATTCTGTGCCTCAGCATAGATAAGCAGCACATCGGCATAGCGGAGGAATGGCCAGTAAGACTCCGGATATTCAATGGCGTCATTCTTTACATCATTATATTTGGTGGTGAAAGCCAGACACTCACTGGAGGTGTTATACTGGTATGTAAGTCCCGTATTGGCAAACTCCGGTTCTGGATCGCCAACGTATGTGCCGTCGATGTCAAAGCCCGTGAGTCTGACACACCAGCTCTGAGGATAATAGAATATACCATTGTAGCTCTCCTGATAATAGTATCTCCAGAAGTGGCGCACACCCTTGACAATACGTAAGTCATCCTCATCAAAGAGTTTGTACCAGTTGTTGGTGCAGCCAACCCAACCACCGGAGTTAAGGAACTCACTGCCGGCAGTTGCCTTATAGCCACTGTAGAACGTATGCACACTTGTACGGTATGTGTCATCAGAGGCTGTTGACTCTATGCCCCACATCATCTCTGACTGAGTCCTGTTCTCATATTTCCACAGGTTATCATACAGTGCCAGCTCGTATGCGCCGTACTTGCCGTCAATAACTTTCTTTGCCCATTCCGATGCCTTCTTATACATCTCGTATGGGTCAATATCCTCATAGCCTGCCACAGCCTGTTTGTTGAAACTGTGTTCTGTGGGATCTACATAGATATATATGTCATCGCCATTCTGGTTTTTGGCTTTACGATAAGGCTCACCTGTTCGTACCACCACCTCTGTGCCTGCCGGCATAGCAGCAGAAGCCATAGTGGCATATACTTTTGCAAGCAGTCCGGCGGCAGAGCCCGCACTAACATGCCCGGCACGGTAGTTAGGATTGGAACGGTCGTAGAGCAACTCTACGGCTCTCTCAAGACGGCTGATGATAGCAGCATAGACATCTTTCACCGGCAAGCGCGGATTATCAAACTTACCTGTCACAGTAACATCTTCGTCAAGCACGGGAATTGGGCCGTATGCCCTGACAAGGAGGAAATAAGCGAAAGCCTCCTGAAAAAGGCATTCTCCGATGGCATTGTTCTTATATTCCTCTGATGGATTCTTCATGCTATTGATATAACGCTTTGCTATATTTGCGTCGTTGATAAGGTTATATGGGCCTTTCCACATCTTGTCAAGAGAACTCTCCTCCTGGAAGTTACCTGCACCAAGATAGCTGAAAAGCCAGTCGGGACCAGAGATATAGTCAGCGTCAAGCTCTAAGACACGGGGGAACTCAGCCCAACGGAACATGTCATCAAGCCAGTTGCTGTAAACGCCACTGACCCAATAGTCAACTCCGGCATTGCTGTCCTCCACATTGTCCGGACCAATCATGCTCTTAGGCTCTTCCTCAAGGAAGTCGCTGCATGAAGTAATAGTCAGCATACCCACTATTGCGAGCAACACTATATGTAAAATATTCTTATTTCGTTTCATATCTGTATCGTATTTAGAAAATCACATTAAGTCCGAAAGTAAATGTGCGGTTAGCCGGATAAGAATAGATATCCACACCACGACGGCTGGAGTCAGAGCCGAAGGCGTTAACGTCAGGATCATACCAGCTGTAATCGGTAATAGTGAATACATTGGTAGCATTTAAAGAGAACTGCACACGCTCCACACCTACAAGTTTGAACGGGTGATTCCAGTTATATGTCAGTGTGATGCTCTTCAGTTTGATATAGCTGCCGTCTTCAATATACCTGTCGCTGATGAGATAATTACGCTCATAGCCTGATGAGGCCTTGGGCCAGTGGGCACCTTCTGGGTTTTCGGCTGTCCATCGGCTGTTATATGCCGAGAACGGGATATTACCAATATTGCCAAGTCGGATATCCTGAAGGTTTCCATTGAAGATGTCATTGCCATGAGAGCCCTGGAGCATGAAACTCAGGGTAAGGTCTTTCCAACTAAGATTGTTGGTGAAGCCCCATACCACCTTCGGGTTGGTGTCGCCGATGATGGTACGGTCGGCATCGGTAATCTGACCATCACCGTTGAGGTCAACATACTTTATCTCACCAATCTTTGCCTTTACCGTTGCCGCTGTGGCTGTGGTGTACTGTGGATCGGCGCGCACCTCAGCCTCATTGTCATAGAATCCGTCTTCCACATAACCGAAGATGGCTCCTATCGGACAACCATTGCGTTGGATAAACACATTGTCGGCACCATACCAAAGGGTGTTGGCATACTGGTCACCGGTGAGACCACCGATTTTATTCTTATTGAATGCCATATTGGCATTGAAATTCCATTTCCAGTCCTTGTTGTTGATGGCATCAAAGCCGAGGGTTAACTCAAGACCGTCGTTAGTAACGTTACCGGAATTGGTCAACTTGTTAGAGAAACCTGTTGAGCCGGGAATCTTAACCTCCTGTAAGAGGTCAACTGTCTTTTTGTGATAATAGTCAATGGTAAATGTAAGACGGTTGTTCAGGAAACCAAAATCAATACCGGCATTATACTGTGACGTTGTCTCCCACTTGATGTCAGCATCCACAGGACCACGCCATGTCACCATGGCACCACCGCTTGACATACTTCCATTGAATGGATAGTTGGCGGTAGCCAATTGTGGCAGTGTGCGGTAAGAGCCGATACCCTGATTACCTGTCTTACCATAGCTAAGACGGAACTTCAGGTTGGAGAAAATGTTAAGGTCTTTGATGAATTTCTCATCAGAAGCACGCCATGCCAATGCAAATGAAGGGAAGAACGCCCATTTGTTGCCTGTCTTAAACTTAGAGCTGCCGTCATAGCGCGCGCTGGCTGTAATATAGTATCTGTCAAGCAAACTATAATTGACACGTCCGAGATAAGACACAAGCTCTGCGTCTCCTGTATCGCTGCTGATTGTGGCCTTGTCGATGGCTCGGCCCATATCGTAATACTTTGTAAGATCATCGGGGAAGTTGGTGGCAAGCATACTGCTATTGTCCCAGTCACTGCGCTCAAAGGCAAATACACCAACCGCATTAATCTTATGTATATCCTTAATGGTATAATCGAATGTGAACATCGACTCTGACGTGAGATGCTTCCAAATATTTGAGGAACGGCTTGCCTTACCATTGGTAGGTGCCTTACCCTCCTGGGTGTGGCGGTCGTAATAGCTGCCACGGTGCTGGTCGTTATGGCTCAGACCGATATTCTGACGGAACTTGAGCCATTTGGTGAGTTTAAACTCAGCAAAAGAACTGCTGAAGAAATTGGTAGCATCAAGCTCATCAAGAGCGTTTCGCACGTAGGCGGCAGGATTGGCAGCAAGCCAGTTCAGCTCATCAGCCTGAGTGGTGTCCATATCCGGTCCATATGTGGGCGGGAAAAGGAGTGCTGAACGCACGACACCGGTGTTGTAGTTCAGCGTGTTGGCAAAATTGGTGGTAGAACTGGTGAAACTGATGTTTGTGCCTATCTCCATCCAGTCATATATCTTACGCGCGATATTGGCACGAAGGGCGTAACGCTCATAGCCGGAATTCTTGATGATACCATCCTGATTGAGATAGTTTCCAGAGAAGGAGTAATAACCCCTGTCATCACCACCACTCACGCTGAGGTTATACTCATGCTGGAAAGAGGTCTGGAAAATCTCGTCCTGCCAGTCTGCAACGGCAAGTTCCGTTGCGTTGCCATACTCATCATAATACCAACCTGGATGAGCATACTCCTCTGGTGAGCCGGTATATTTACCGGTGTTGTAATTGGCATGACCATCAGTAAAATACTGATACCCCCACTTACCTGGATATGGCACATTGTTGATACGTGAATTGAGGTAGTACATATCGTTCTCCAGCTGCTCGTTCTGATAATAAGCGTATGTCACAGGGTCGAGCATCTTCAGTTTCTTGGAGATCTTAGAGAAGCCCCAGCTACCATTGAACTCCACCTTAGGCTTACCAGCCTTACCACGTTTGGTAGTAACAATTACGACACCATTGGCACCACGTGAACCGTAGATAGCCGTTGCAGACGCATCCTTGAGAATCTCTATGTTCTCAATGTCGTGGGGGTTGATGAAGCTTAATGGGTTGGACTGCTGCTCTGTACCCGTAGCACCGTTGGAAGGGGTGGAACCCGTCTCAAGAGGCACACCGTCAACGATAAACAGAGGCTGTGAGGAGGTACTGAATGAGTTGGCGCCACGCACCACGATACTCATGCCACCGCCAGGCGCACCGTCACTCTGGTTGATTTGCACACCGGCAACCTTTCCCTGCATACCCTTCAGCAGGTCGGTGGCGCCACCCTGCATCAGGTCATCGCCTTTCAGCTGGCTCATGGCACCGGAGAGGTCACGCTTCTTCATAGTACCATAACCGATGACGACGACTTCATCCAATACGTCGGCATCCTCCTGCATGATAATCTGTATTTTTTTCTGTCCCGCTACATTGACGGTCTGCGTTTTATAACCCACGCTTGAGACCACAATGCGGCTCTTACCTTGAGGGAGCGCGATGGTAAAGTTACCGTCAATGTCGGTGACCGTACCCGATGATGTTCCCTCAACCATAACAGTAGCTCCTATCATCGGCTCATTAGATGCAGCGCCGTCAAGAACGGTACCGCTCACCTGAGTCTGAGCAAAGAGCTGACACCCGGTAACGAGTGCCACAAATAGCATTGCTAATTTTTTCATGTTGTGAGATATTTATATTGATTATTATAGATGCAATAGTGATAATAGAGGCTATAGTTTGCTCATTTTATCAACGTATTTCTTAACCACCTTGAGGGTTGATTTATCAGATGCAAAGACAGAGTTGAGTCCTTGAGCCTCCTGAGCCGGATCTCCGGTATAGTCGTCGCCAACTTGCCACTGTTCGTGACGTGGTTTTGCCAGACCACCCCAGCCCCAGAAGTTGCAGCCGGCGAACTTACCGCCACTATAAGCGTTTTCTGCTACAAGGTTGAAGACAAAACCATAATATCCGTCCCTCCCACGTGTCTTGCTCTTCATAGAGAAAGAGAAGCCGTCACGTGGATAGCCGAACTCCTCCATAACGAGCGGTTTGCCGATACGATCGCAGATGGCGAGGTGCTTGTCGATATATTCCTTGGTGTTCTTACAGCTAATATCAAGGTCTTCTATCAGATGATCTTTACGAGCCCATGACCAGTTGTATGGCCACAGGTGTACATTGCAGTAGTCAATATTCTTGTCAGAGCAAATGCGCTCATAACAGCCATAGTCATTCTCACAGCCCCAAGAGCCTTCACTGCCTATAGAGATAAGATGGTTGGGGTCTATACTGCGAATAAGCGCGGAAGCCTCGGCGAGCCATTTCTCAAATGCCGGGATTACCTCGGTAGAGAAAGCGCGCGGCTCGTTGCCTATCTGCCATGACATAATGGTCGGATCATCTATGTAACGTGTGTTGGTGTATCTGTTGGTACGCCCGAGTATGAAACGCACATAGTCATAGAACAGCTGGTGAGCCTTTTCGTTGGTGGCATATTTGGCAACAAAATTCATATATGCCGGATAACCGTCTTCGTTAGGACGTGGTGCCACGCCCGCACCTGCATGCTCTAAATAAAAGCCGTAGCCACCACTCCACTCCCATGCGTTGTTGAGATAGAGCACCGCCACCATGTCGCGTTTCTTCATCTCATGGAGCAGATAGTCCAGGCCATCGAGGATGGTGTCGTTATATACTCCAGGAGCTTCCTGCAGTGTCGGCTCCACCTTTGTGGTAACTCCACGTTTACCATCGCTTCCCACAAGGATACGCAGGTTGTCAATACCCATACGTTTCATTAGGTCTAATTCCTTGGAAAGGCGGTTACGGTCACCTCCCTGACCCGTAGAGCCAAGTATAGCCCCATACCAGAAATTTGTACCAACGTAATAGTAGGGTTTGCCATTACGATCGAAATGACCGTCCTTGACGGTTACAAAACCAGTGTTAGCCGTCTGGGCCATAGAAACCACGGCTGATACTAAAATCATAATAAAGCTTAGTAGTAATCTTCGCATTATATTTAGGTATTATATTTCAATTTGCAAAATAAATAAATAAAATCGAAAAAATATAATACTTTTTTATCTAATTGTTAACTATTAAAAAAAACCGAATGATTTTTTATGTTGAGAGTTGAGAGTTAAGAGTTGAAAGTGAATAAGTTTTCGTTATTAGAACATGACGATATACTGATATAACGAAATAACGACATGCCGATATTATGAACAAAAAAAGAGGCTCTCGCCTCTTTTTTCGTTTTTTTATTTTTATATTTATTATTGTGCTGTTCCAAACATGATGTTGTACAGCTCAGTAACATCACTAGTGTTAACCTCACTGTCTCCGTTTATGTCACAGATTGTCGCATCTGTAGTAGTATCTGTACCGAAGATAACATTATAAAGAACTGTAACATCACCGGTGTTAACCTCACCACTGTTGTCGATGTCACCCTTAAGGCCTACAGGCACGTAAGGTATCTCAACGAAGTTTGCGTTTGTAACCCAGTAGATCCTGGCAACCTTAACCGGAACATCAACAGACTCAATCTGAATAGAAACCTGCTGAACATCGTTCTTACGCTCGTCCAGATCAATAAAGCACTGTCTTGCACCAGGCACGACAGCCACCTGAATACCGGTATTCATCTTGTCAACATAAGTCTGTGACTCTTCATCCCATTCCGGGGTCAACTTTTCTTTATTGTAAACAACATTCAGCATTACCTTGCATGTTGTAGGTTCCTCAAGCTCAAGAACAAACTTGTCATAATCGGAAGCATCATAATTGCCATACCATTTGCCGGCACCGCCCCATGCGCCAGTAGCGGTAATTACATTGCCATTCCAAGTGGTATTACCCCAAGAGCCAAATCCTGAGAGAGGTATCACAAGTGGGTCTTCTATCTCACGCGGATTGCCAGCAAGGTCTTCCTCATACTCTTCATTAGTACCTACATAAATCTCCTTAATGACAAGTTTGTCAGAACCAGTGGTACCCATCACCCAAAAAGCTGCCACGAGGTCGCTGTGGTCAGGGTTAAGATCAAACTTCACAATCTTAGTACCAGACGGGATATCACCTTGTACACTCCAATCTTCATTAGTCTTGTAGTCTATGTATAGTTCGCCGTCATCACCAATTTTTTCTTCTGCTGTCGATGGGTCACTATACTGAACACATGACTTGAAGTCACCCTGAGAAGGCTCCTCAAGTATCATAACTATACAGTCGTAGGCTGACAGGTCAATATGACCGAGCCAGTTGCCGGCACCCTTCCACGCATCAGTGGTGTAAACAGTATTGCCCTCAACAACACAACCATCTCCCCAAGATACGAAATCAACAGGAAGTAAATCCCTTGCGCTCATAGAAGCACATGCCATAAGGGCAATGATAAAAGTAAAGATTTTCTTCATAAACTTAAGTTTTTAATTATTAATTTAATATTGATATTCCGGTTAAAAATAACATTAAAAGCCGTATTTTGCATTATCCGCTGCAAAATTACACATATTATTTTGTAAATTATAATATTTTTTTGCCAAATATTTTGCAAAAAACACAAAGACTTAATAATAGCAAATATTACAATGGTGTCTTAAGTATTTTACCAACACTAAACCCTGTGTTATTAGAAGCTGTTCGCAACTGACTCTCAAAATGATAAGCAATGCTACCCACGAAATGGATTTTGAATTCACGAGTACCTAAATATGTGACATACTGACTTATAACATTATTAAAGAACCGCTCAAAATGACCTATCACAAACTGCTCTACCTCTGCAATATGCAAATAGTCATGAATAAACGGGGCGAGTGAGGCAAGAAAACGGTTTGCCATGGGTTCACGATATACCTTATTTATAATAACAGACTGGTCATAACATGTTTCGGACTCAAAAGAACGCTGTATCTCTTCTGGAAAAGTACATCGGTACATGGCATTGATGAAATCGCGCCCCATGACGGCACCGCTACCCTCATCACCAAGGATATAACCCATAGGAGAAACGCCAAAGGCTATATCTTGACCGTCATAATAACAACTGTTAGAACCGGTCCCGAGGATACACGCCACTCCCCTGTCGTTGCCAAGCAGGGCACGTGCCGCGCCAAGCATATCACTACGAGCCTCTACCACCTCAGCATTCAAGAAGCAGGATTTAAGCAACGACTCCATGCGCGGGCGCATAGCCTCACTACAACCGGCACCATAGAAACGCACCTCGTCAATACTGTCCACGCCGATATTGTTATCCGACAACATCGGAATAAGCAGACTCTCAAGCACAGACTTTATTCGGTCATCATCAAGATGGTAGGGATTGATGCCTTCTGTTGATACTTTCACCACATCAGCACCACTACCATGTCTTACCACCCAGTCTGTTTTTGTACTGCCACTATCTGCAATTAATTTCATATATGATTTACTGTTTACAATTTACAATTTACAATTTACTATTTACGATTTGCGATTTACGATTTGCGATTTACTATTTACGATTTACAGTTTACTATAGATTAGTTTTGCTATTGATAGCCAAAACTATTTAACCCAAAACACAAAACATAAAACACAAAACATAATTACGATTACAATTGGCAAAATTACACATTTTTTGTGTAATTTGAAATATTTAGTTAATAATTTTTATTATCAGATTATTAATAAGAAGTATATTAACTGTTTTAATAAATAATTTTGTAATTTTGCAACCATAATACTAAAACAAATTGTTTGTCTCATGAGAAAATGTCTATTTATTGTATGCTGTATGCTGGTGGCAATGACGGCAATGGCAGAGAACTACCCCTACAGGTCTGACTACCTTTGGGTAACAGTGCCCGACCATGCCGACTGGATTTATAAAAGTGGAGAAAACGCCAACATTGAGGTACAGTTATATAAATACGGTATTCCTATGGATGGTGCTGTAACATACGAGATAGCCGACGATATGATGACTGCGGACAAAAGGGGATCCATAAACCTTAGAAACGGCAAAGCAACAATAAATATCGGCAGCCGTAAGAATCCGGGATTCCGTGATCTACGACTGACATTCAACGACAACGGCAACACAACACAACATCACGTAAAGGTGGCATTCTCCCCGGAGAAGATAGAACCTTACACTACCATGCCTGATGATTTTGACAGGTTTTGGAACACACAACTTGATGAATTGGCACAATTTCCTTTGAAATACACCAAAGAAGCGGCGCCGGAATATACCACCGACAAAGTGGACTGCTATCTAATCAAGTTGCAGTTAAACAAACAGGGGCAATGTGTGTTCGCATACCTCTTCTACCCCAAGAATGCCACAACCAAGGGGCATCCCGTTGTGTTATGTCCTCCGGGTGCTGGCATAAAAACCATAAAGGAGCCGCTACGCCATAAGTATTATGCAGAAGATGGGATGATACGTATGGAGATGGAGATACACGGCCTTGACCCGCGGATGACCACAGAGCAGTTTAATATGATCAGCCATGCCTTCAACGGTAGTGACTGCGGTTATCTGGAGGCTGGCATCGACAGTCGTGACAGATACTACATGCGACGTGTCTATCTGTCTCTTGTCAAATGTATAGACCTGCTCACCTCACTGCCTGAATGGGACGGGCGTAATGTGGCGGTACAGGGGGGCAGTCAGGGCGGAGCCCTGGCTATTATCGCAGCAGGTTTGGACAAGAGAGTATCCCTATGTGTGGCAAACCATCCAGCCTTGAGCGATATGGCAGCATATAAAGACAAAGGACGTACAGGCGGATACCCTCACTTCAATAAGAAAGACGGTTTCCTGAGCGACAATAACGTTAACACCTTACTATATTATGACGTGATTAATTTCGCACGCAGGGTTACCTGTCCCACTTATATGACATGGGGCTATAATGATGATACGTGTCCACCCACTACCTCCTACGCTGTATGGAATACCCTAACTTGTCCGAAAGAATCGTTAATAACCCCTATCAATGAACATTGGACCAGCGAGGCCACGGAATACGGGCATAAGGAATGGATAAAGAGACACCTAAAGTAGAATCTTGAATCCATATATTTTACCATTCACTCTGCCACTGACAATTTGTCAGTGGCAGAGTGAATATCTATATTTGGCACGATTTTCGCATAATGCAGAATGAAAATTAATTTATAATAACAAAATAAAAACGTAAAATCATGAACATTAGACCATTAGCAGACAGAGTGCTGATTCTTCCAGCACCTGCAGAAGAGAAAGTGGGAGGTATTATTATTCCCGACACCGCAAAAGAGAAACCACTTCGCGGTGAGGTGAAGGCTGTTGGTAACGGCACCAAGGACGAGGAGATGATCCTCAAAGAGGGTGACACCGTTCTCTATGGTAAATACGCCGGTACAGAAATAGAGTTAGAGGGAGTTAAATATCTTATCATGCGTCAATCAGACGTATTGGCTATTATTTAATTCTTGTTAGGTTATAAGGTTGAAACTATAGAAATAAAAAAATACAATCATGGCAAAAGAGATAAAATTTAATACAGATGCGCGCACCCAACTGAAAGATGGTGTGGACCAGTTGGCTAATGCCGTAAAGGTGACACTCGGTCCCAAAGGCCGCAATGTAGTCATTGAGAAAAAGTTCGGTGCTCCACAGATAACCAAGGACGGTGTGACCGTTGCTAAGGAGATTGAGTTTGAGGATAAGTTTGTAAATGCCGGGGCACAGCTTGTTAAGAGCGTTGCCTCTAAGACAGGTGATGACGCTGGTGATGGTACTACCACAGCCACACTGCTTGCTCAGGCTATCGTAAACGAGGGTCTGAAGAACGTTACAGCAGGAGCCAACCCGATGGACCTCAAGAGAGGTATAGACAAGGCTGTTGACGCTGTTGTGGCATTCATCAAGGATAACGCTGAGCAGGTTGGTGACAACTACGAGAAGATTGAGCAGGTTGCAACAGTGTCTGCTAACAACGATGCTGAGATAGGTAAGCTTCTTGCCGACGCCATGCGTAAGGTATCTAAGGACGGTGTTATCACCATCGAAGAGAGCAAGAGTCGCGACACAAGCATTGGTGTTGTTGAGGGTATGCAGTTTGACAGGGGTTATCTCTCTGGCTACTTCGTAACAGATACTGACAAGATGGAGTGTGTCATGGATAATCCGTATATTCTTATCTACGACAAGAAGATAAGCAACATCAAGGATTTCCTTCCTATCTTACAGCCTGCCGCAGAGAGTGGCCGTCCACTGCTCGTGATTGCAGAAGACGTGGATTCTGAGGCACTTACCACACTCGTTGTCAACCGTCTGCGCGCAGGTCTTAAGATTTGCGCTGTCAAGGCTCCTGGCTTCGGCGACAGACGTAAGGCAATCCTCGAGGACATCGCTATCCTGACCGGTGGTGTTGTTATCAGCGAGGAGAAGGGTCTGACACTTGACAAGGCTACTCTTGAGATGCTCGGCACATGTGAGAAGGCAACTGTTTCAAAAGACAACACTACAATCGTCAATGGCGCAGGACAGAAAGAGAACATAGCTGCCCGCGTAGCTCAGATTAAGAACGAGATAGATAACACCAAGAGTTCTTATGATAAAGAGAAGCTGCAGGAACGTCTTGCCAAACTGGCTGGTGGCGTAGCTGTGCTATACGTTGGTGCTAACAGTGAGGTAGAGATGAAAGAGAAGAAAGACCGTGTGGACGATGCCCTCTGTGCTACTCGCGCAGCTATCGAGGAGGGTGTTGTTGCCGGTGGTGGCACAACATACATCCGTGCCTTAGAGGCTCTTGCCTCTGTTAATGGTGACAACGCTGACGAGCAGACAGGTATCAATATCGTGGCACGTGCTATCGAGGAGCCTCTGCGTCAGATCGTTGAGAACGCCGGTGGCGAGGGTGCCGTTGTCGTACAGAAAGTACGCGAGGGTAAGGGTGACTTCGGCTATAATGCCCGCACCGACGAATATGAGGATCTGCGCAAGGCAGGTATCGTTGACCCAGCCAAGGTGGCACGTGTGGCTCTTGAGAATGCCGCTTCTATAGCCGGCATGCTGCTCACCACAGAGTGTGTCATCACTGACAAACCAGAGGAGGCTGCCCCAATGCCAATGGGCAACCCGGGTATGGGTGGAATGATGTAATTGTTTTTTATAGATTATGCCAAGCAGGCTGCCGGTATATGCCGTCAGTCTGCTTTTTTTATTCTTCTTTTTGCATATAAGCAGAAAAAATAATGTTAAATACCTGTTTTTTTATACGTTGTTAAAGGAATATTCATTAAATTTGCAGATTAAAACAATATTAACATAATAACAATTGTTATGAAAGCATTCTTTAAAAACGTTTTAGCCACTGTTGTCGGCATCTTTGTGTTTATCATCATTAGTGGTATCTTCTTTATGATCAGCATCATAGGCATGGTGTCATCACAAAGTTCACAAACAACAGTTAGCAAAAACAGCGTATTGGTTCTAAACCTCTCAGGAACTATCAGCGAGAGAACGACAGAAGATTTCATGAGCGAGCTTACCGGTTCGCAGTTACAGTCCTTAGGACTTAATGACATTCTCAATGCCATAAAGAAAGCGAAGAACAATGAGAATATAAAAGGTATATATATTGAGGCAGGGGCTCTTCTTTCCTCAGACTTTGCAGCACTACAAGAGATCCGCAATGCGCTTGAGGATTTTAAGTCATCAAAGAAATGGATTGTAGCATACGCTGACGCATACACACAACCCACGTATTATGTGTCTTCCGTGGCTGACAAGGTTTATCTAAACCCTATAGGTGAACTTGACTGGCATGGACTGGCAAGTCAGGGAATGTATGTCAAAGACATGCTTGCAAAATTCGGCGTTAAGATGCAGGTGCCAAAGGTGGGCAAATATAAGAGTGCCACAGAGATGTTTACAGAAACGAAGATGAGCGAGGCTGACCGTGAGCAGACAACAGCATATATCAATGGAATATGGAATACGATGTGTGATGCTGTGAGCAAGAGTCGCAAGATAAACAAAGACAGCCTCAATGCGTACGCTGACAGAATCATCACATTCGACGCCTCACAGAAATTCATTGACTATAAGATGGTTGACGGCTTGAAATATGCCAATGAGATGAAAGCCGAGGTTAAGAAGATGCTTAAGATAGAGTCTGATGACAAAATCTCTCAGGTCAGCATATCCCAGATGAAAGACGTGAGCGATGACAGTAATAAGGGTGATGACCAGATAGCTGTTTACTATGCTTGGGGAGATATTGTACAGAGTGAGGCTACTGGCAGCCTGATGGGCAGTGATCACAGTATTGTGAGTGGTAAGGTTTGTGAGGACATGGAGAAGCTCATGAATGATGATGATGTAAAGGCTGTTGTCATACGTATCAATTCCGGCGGAGGCGACGCATACGCTTCTGAGCAGATATGGCATTACATCAATGAGCTGAACAAAAAGAAACCGGTAGTGGTCTCTATGGGAGGCATGGCTGCCAGCGGAGCATATTATATGAGTGCCGCAAGCCGATGGATTGTTGCCGACCCCACAACACTGACGGGAAGCATTGGTATCTTCGGTATGTTCCCGGATGTCAGCGGACTACTGACAGAGAAATTAGGAGTAAAGTTTGACGAGGTTAAGACAAATGCTAACAGTGCCTTCGGCGCAATGGGACGTCCTATGACTGAGGCAGAGATGGCAATATTGACAAAATACATCAATCGCGGTTATGAGCTGTTCCGCAAGCGTGTGGCTGACGGTAGAAAGTTGGGAGTGGAGAAAGTAGAAGAGATTGCACAGGGAAGAGTATGGTTAGGCTCTGATGCCTTGAAAGTGAAACTCGTTGACCAGTTAGGCGGTCTTGATGTTGCCATCGCCAAAGCAGCCAGCTTAGCAAACACTAAAGACTACCATACCACCGATTACCCAGCGACCACCGATTGGATGGAAAGTCTGTTTAGCAATTTGGAGGAGAGTGGTGACAACTACCTCAACGACCAGATGCACCTTATGTTAGGTGATCTGTATGAGCCATTTATGCTGCTCAAGAATATCAATCAGCACAGCGCCATACAGGCACGCATGCCATACGTGATTAATGTTATGTATTAATGAGATGTTTAGAAGATATTAAATTAGACAACATTAAGCCGATCTAATTAACATAAAACACAAAACATAAAACATAAAACACAAACACAAGTCCATGGAAGGTGACCTGATAAAGACTAACAACTGGCTACTGCCGCTGAGCTGGATTTATGGCTTGGGGGTGGGTTTGCGCAACCAACTCTTTGAGATGGGTGTGCTTAAGAGCCGCAGTTTTGATATTCCCGTCATCTCTGTGGGTAACATCACCGTGGGGGGAAGCGGAAAGACTCCACACGTGGAGTATCTTGTCAGGCTCTTGAAAGACCACGTTAAAGTCGCGGTGCTTAGCAGAGGATATAAAAGAAAAACTAAGGGTTTTGTCTTGGCGGACGACAATACTACCTGGACAGACATTGGCGATGAGCCATATCAGATGCACCGTAAGTATAAGGATATATATGTGGCAGTGGACAAAAACCGTTGCCATGGCATTGAACAGCTGTCAGATGACACCGTTGCCAAGGGCACTGATGTTGTTTTGCTGGATGACGCATATCAACACAGGTATGTGAAACCTGGTATTAACATCCTTCTCGTTGACTATCATCGTATGATAACCAAAGACAAGCTTCTTCCGGCAGGCAGGCTGAGAGAACCAAAGGACGGCAAGAACAGGGCTGACATCGTTATTGTCACAAAGTGTCCCGACGACATGAAACCCATGGACTATCGAGTGCTGACCAAAGACCTCGACCTATACCCCTTCCAACGCCTCTTCTTTACTGCCGTCAGATATGAGGAAATGCGGTCTATGACAGGCAACGACACACTCTCACTGGAGGATATAGATAAGGACACAAGTATATTGCTTCTCACCGGCATCGCCTCACCGGACCAGATGCGTATGGATATAGAGAAATACTGCTCTAAGGTTCACACACTGTCTTTTGGCGATCATCATCAGTACACAGCAAAGGATATTCAAACCATAAAAGCTGAGTATGAAAAGATAGAAGGCAAGAAGATTATTGTAACAACAGAGAAAGACGCAGTGCGCCTTGCAGACTTACAAGAATTGGATGACTATCTGCGAAGCAACATCTACCAGCTGCCAATAAAAGTGGCGTTCCTGCAAGACCAGGAGGAAACATTCTGCGACAACATACTCAGTTATATCAACAAAAACTCAAAAAACAACATCCTTATCAGGAACAAAGAAAATAAAAAGCCTCAACAGACTGACTCACCAAAAGAGAAAGATAAACCTCTTACTATCTCCTTCAACTAAACGACTATGGAAATATCAAAACTCGGAGAATTTGGTCTTATTGACCACCTGACAAGTGACATTGAGAAAAAAAACAACTCTACACTGTACGGTGTGGGGGATGATTGTGCGGTACTATCCTACCCCGACAAAGACATACTTGTAACTTCTGACATGCTCATGGAAGGAGTACATTTTGACCTTACCTACATCGGAATGGAACATCTTGGCTACAAGAGCGCAATGGTAAACATAAGCGATATCTTCGCCATGGGGGGAACACCACGTCAAATAGTAGTGAGCATTGCCCTAAGTAAAAGATTCAATGTTGAGAACTTAGAGGATTTTTACAGAGGTATGCGACGGGCATGCGACAAGTGGGGTATCGATATCGTGGGTGGTGACACAACGACGTCACTGACAGGCTTCGCCATCAGCATCACCTGCATCGGTGAGGTGGAGAAAGGTAAAGCAATTTATCGTAACGGAGCAAAAGAGACTGACCTGATATGTGTGAGTGGAGACCTTGGCGCAGCATATATGGGTCTGCAACTGCTTGAGCGTGAGAAAGCCGTGTTCTATGGTAAGATAAACGACCTTAACCGTAAGATAGCACAAGCAAAAAAAGACGGCGACGACAAGAGAGTGGAAGCCCTGAAGAAGGAGATGGCTGAACTATCAAATTTTCAACCAGATTTCTCAGGACGTGAATACCTGCTTGAAAGACAGCTAAAGCCAGAGGCAAGAGGAGACATTATTGAGGAATTGAGAAGACGAAACATTCATCCCACGGCAATGATGGATATTTCCGACGGACTAAGCAGTGAGTTGTTACATATATGCAAGCAGAGCCATTGCGGATGTCGCATCTATGAGAAAAATATCCCTATTGATTATCAGACAGCTGTGACATGTGAGGAATTTAACATGAACCTGACAACAGCTGCTCTCAGTGGTGGAGAAGACTATGAGCTGCTCTTTACTGTTCCAATAGGCGACCATGAGAAAGTAAGCGAGATAGACGGTGTGCGCCAGATTGGTTATATCACCAAGGAGTCGCTCGGAAAAATGCTTGTCAGTAGAGACGGTCAGGAGTTTGAGCTCCTCGCCCAAGGGTGGAACCCATTGGCAAGTGACGAGTTGACAAGTTGACGAGTTGACAAGTTGACAAGTTAAGTGTTGACAAGTTAAGTGATGACAAGTTAAGTGTTGACAAGTTAAGTGTTGACAAGTTAAGTGTTGACAAGTTAAGTGTTGACAAGTTAAGTGATGACAATTAAGTTATGACAAGTTAAGTGTTGACAAGTTAAGTGATGACAATTAAGTTATGACAAGTTAAGTGT
>JAGDAU010000068.1 GCA_017959365.1 Prevotella sp. | reverse complement strand
CAACCAATTCATCTATCTGTGTGATGGAGAAAGGAGTGCCGCGCATCGTTAAGACAGATACGGGCAAAGACACCATGCCGTCATGTGTGGCGATGAACGAAAACGGCACGGTCATGGTGGGTGACACCGCATATAATATGCTTAAGAGGTATCGGTTTGATGTGGCAAGAAAATGGAATTATAACGTTCCGGGAGCATACATTGTGTTTAAGCGGACTATGGGTACCGATACGATATACAAATGTGAACACCAGACAACGCAATTCACATCAGAGCAACTGTCGTCGTTGGTGCTCAAGGCATTGCGTGACCTTGTTACCACCGTGCCAACGCACAGTGCGGTTATTACCGTACCGGCAAAGTTCACAGCCAACCAAAAGACGGCAACCCTTGAGGCGGCTAAGATGGCTGGCTTTGAATACTGCGAGCTGTTACAGGAGCCCATAGCCGCCTCATACGCCTACGGGCTGACTAATGGTGTGGCTGATGGTATCTGGATGGTTTTCGACTTAGGTGGCGGCACTTTCGACGCTGCCCTGCTGAAGGTGGAAGACGGTATCATGCAGGTCTTCGATACCGAAGGCGATAACTATCTTGGTGGTAAGGATATTGACGCAATGATAGTAGAAAGGTTCCTTATAAAGTATCTTAACAGTACATATAAGATTTCCGGTATCTTAGACAATAAGATAAAGTCGCGTATGTTGAGGAACGCACTGAAGTCATACGCAGAGAAACTGAAGATAGACCTGTCGGACCGTGAGGAGTGCCATTTACTTTCAGACCTTGGTCAGTTACCATCCGATGACGAGGGGCATGAGATGGTGCTTGACCTTACAGTGACAAGGCAACAGCTTGAGTATAAGACAGAGCGGTTCTATCAGAGGGTTATAGATAACTGTCTCCGGCTGTTGGAGCGTAACAATATCCTACCTGGAACGCTTGGCAAACTGATCCTTGTGGGCGGACCTACCTATTCGCCACAGTTGAGAGAGATGCTCCGCCAGCAGGTGACACCCAATGTTGACACTTCCGTTAATCCTATGACGGCGGTGGCAGTGGGAGCCGCCCTTTATGCCGCTACCCGGGAAGACCAGAGTACAGCCTCCGGTACCATAGCCGAAGATGCCATACCCCTGATATTGGGCTATGAGGCTACCACGGTGGAGCAGACGGAGTGGGTAAGCGTGAAGGTAGGCGGTGATGCGCCAACAGATATCATAATAGAACTATGCCGTAATGACGGAGCGTGGAGCTCAGGAAAGACGACAGTGGGAACAGGTGGCAATATCGTTGAGGTGGCTCTCCAGCCTGGTAAGGTAAATTCCTTCCAGGTGGTGTGTTATGACGCTACGGGCGTCAACAGGCTGAGGTGTACACCTGACAGCATCACCATCATGCACGGTGCTAAAGTAGGTGCCGCCCCACTGCCATATAACATAGGTATAGCCGTATGGGACAATTTAAAGGAAAAGGCTGTTTTCAAGCCTGTCAAGGGATTGGAGAAGAACAAACGCCTGCCTGTTACGGGTCAGATATTTAATAATATCACCACCTCACATCTGCGTCCCGGTATAGCCAACGACTTCATCACCATACCCATCTACCAATGTGAGGATTCCCCAGAGAACGGACGCAGTGCCGAGTTGTATGAGCATGTGGCTGATGTGGTGATTACGGGTGACGAAGTGGATTCCTACATAGTGAAAGGCTCCCAAGTGGACCTTACCCTTAAGGTGGACGCTTCGGAGCAGATAAATCTTGAGGCCTTCTTCCCCCAGACAGGATGTATAGTGGAGAAAAAACTTGATACCAGCAAGAAACAGAGTGTTAAGGAGGCTTGGCCATTGGTGAAAGAGTATTTCAAATTAATCAGGCAACGCCTTATAACAATGGAGATGCAACAGATAGATGTAGCGGAAGAGGAGAAGGAGTGGCAGCGTTTACAGGCTGCCATGCCTACCATTGATGAGCCCAAGGCAATGCTACAAAGGGTAAAGCAATTACTTCGTCGCATAGAGGAAAAGGAGAGTGAGCTGGAATGGGCAAAAGCCTATAAAAATCTCCTGGAGGCATTGTCAATATTGAATGCCAGACAAAAAACGAAAGGTAATGAAGAGTCAATGCAGTTGCTTAAACTCTATGAGCAGCAAGTGTCTGTAGTGACAAAATGGAAGGATGTGGACACCGCTGTTCAGCTTACAGACAAAATAAAAAACCTTTCGTACCAACTGAACAAGGATGACTGGGCAAAAGACTGGATTTGTCATCTAAACACATCGTTCTCTATCTATGACTGGAAAGAGGGTGAGCGTGAGAGGGCGACGCAGTTGCTACAAGAGGCCACCGACGCCATGAATTCCGGAGCCTCTAAAGACACATTGAGCAGTCTTGTAAATTCAATACTTAGGTGTATGGTTGAAGACAGTGAGAAATTATCTACAAATCCGAAAAATCTTTTAATGAAATCATAACGATATGATATTTCCAAAAGGTTATGTGTTATCCGACCGTTATACGGTAGTTATGCCGCTCAGAAGTGATAAGGGTGAGTTGTACCGTGTGAGAGACGCCGACGGCAGACAGCTGTTTCTGAAGGTGTTTGATGCCATCTCTTCATCTCAGTATAAAACGCATATCAATATCGGGGAATTTGAGATTGAGGTGGCAAGGCGGATTAATAATCCCAATCTGTTCTCTTATATTGATGATGGCGAGTTGACGTATCTTGACCATCAATATAAATATTATCTATGGGAGTTTAACAGCATGGAACCCCTGGCATCTTATATGTCGAGGGTTACCATACCGATACAGGAGGCGAAGGATATCGTCGCAAAGGTGTTGATGGCACTGAGTTATCTGCATAATATGCCTCAGAGTGTCATTTTCAACGCTGTTAGTCCTGTCAATGTGTTGGTGGACCTTGAGAACAACAGGAATATAAGGCTTCAAAATCTTGATTATGCGTGTTACGCTAACCAACAGACGCCTAAGCCAGACCTTAGCAAGTTGTCCCCTTTTATGATGGCAAACGAGAGGTATGAAGGAGTTGCCTCTGTGCAGTCAGACCTCTTTTCCGTAGGTGCCTTGCTCTATCGCCTTGTCTTTGGCATTATGCCTTGGAGTGTGGACATCAACGGACTGACAGAAAACGAGTCAGCGCAGAAGATACTTGCAGAACGCGCCAAACCGCTTGCCATGCCTAATGCCAATGTTCCGGCATTAGACAATAAGCTGAGAAGCGTCATAGAGAAGGCGTTGAGGATTAATCCCGATGACAGGTTCGCTTCGGCTGATGAGT
>JAGDAU010000067.1 GCA_017959365.1 Prevotella sp. | reverse complement strand
TACGACGGTGGCGTGAGAGTGTTTGAGTTCACTAACCGTGGCGATTACGCTCACGAGGTGTTTGCAGAGGTCAACAAATGGGCTGCTAAAGAGTGCCCGGAGATGATCCTCGGTGTAGGTACCGTTGTTGACGCTCCCACAGCAGCTCTCTATCTGCAGTTAGGCGCCAATTTCATCGTTGGTCCGAACTTCAACCCAGAGATCTGCCCGATATGCAACAGGCGTCTTGTGCCTTACACACCTGGTTGTGGTTCTGTAAGCGATATCAGCAACGCACAGGCCCTGGGTTGCGATGTTACAAAGGTGTTCCCGGCTGGTAATGTAGGTGGTCCGTCATTTGTTAAGAATGTGCTTGGTCCGCTTCGCTGGTCAAACATTATGGTAACAGGCGCCGTGTCTCCCGATGAGGAGAACCTCACAGCATGGATCAAGGCTGGTGTGCTCTGCGTAGGTATGGGCTCACAGCTTTTCCCGAAGGATGTTATCGCCGCCGGCAACTGGCAGGCAATAACCGACAAGTGTGTTGAGGCTCTTGGTTATATCGCCAAGGCACGCGGATAAGTGATACATGATTAAATCCCTGTCTGCCATCTTTCCATTCCGTATGGATGGAGATGATGGCATACAGGTTTTTTTATGACAGCAAGGAGATATCGTAGCATCGCGGAACGGATGGTCATTACGTTGGTTTTCGTAATGACCGTTGTGGCGTGCAGGCAGTCATGTGTGCCAGACGTTAACCGCTGTAACGATATCTCTTATTCTTTCCATTACAGGAACCTTGACTCCACTCTTTATTATGCCCGTGAGGCGGTGGGAATGGCAAGAGATTATGATGGCGGCAGGGCAGAGGGACTCAACAATATCGCCTTTGTTGACATCATGCGTATGAGATATGATCACGCATACGCAGTGCTGGATACCATCTATCATATTACAGACAATGAGATAGAACTGTGCGTCGCCGACATCCAGATGATGAGACTTTGCCAGCGAGAGTCAAGGAACAAGGAGTTTTACGACTATCATCAACAGGCACGTAAGCGCATGCTGCGCATAGCGGAAGAGGAGACAGCGT
Organism: Prevotella sp.; assembly: GCA_017959365.1. Classification (GTDB taxonomy): domain Bacteria; phylum Bacteroidota; class Bacteroidia; order Bacteroidales; family Bacteroidaceae; genus Prevotella. The sequence continues at coordinate 3,765 of JAGDAU010000067.1, read as the reverse complement.
TGTCTGAACGGCAGCGGAGAAGGATGACGTATGCGCGTACGGAGATGAATATCGTGGCTTCCACATATTTCTATTATGTGGGATTAGGCAAACAGTCAAGGGAGGAACTGGAGAAGATACAGCCTGACGGGGAGGTACAGCGCGACACAGCGCAATACCTTGCCTATTTATATAATGTGGGAGCCGGTGGCATTATCAATACCGGCAGCAAGGAGGAGATAAACCAGAATGAGTTTGACCACTTGGTGAGGTGTTACATCATGGCGCGAAGAGGAGGATACCTGTTCTGGCAGGCCAACTCGCTGCAGTCGGTCAGTGAGCATCTGATAGACCCTGCCTCACGTACTCAGCTGATAGAGTCGAATATGCCGGCAATGAAATTCATCAATAGCGACAATATGCCCGACAGCCTCCTTGCCGGCAACCTCGCGCAACGCTCTCTGGAGCTGTTTACGGAATATGGCGATGTCTATCAGATAGCCGGATCATACCGTACCCTGGCGCAGTGTTATTGGGGAATAGATGACTATCGGTCGGCTATAATATGCCTGAATAAAGCATTAAACGAGAATAAGAGGATTGAGCAGGCACCCGACCTGGTGGCTTCCATAAGGGAGCAGTTGTGTGTGGCATACTCTGCCATCGACGACAAACAGAACAGCGACTACAACCGTAATAAATACTTAGACCTGCAGGAGCAGACACGACAGGACAGATATCTTGAGTCCAGGGCGGGGCAGTTGGAGCGGTCGTCACGCCAGTTGAATATAATGATTGCCGCGGTAGGGGCAATGATAGTGCTGGTGTGTATGCTGCTTTGGATGTTTGATTATCTTAAGAGACGTAACATCAAGTCGTTCTCCTTAGACAGGCTTATGGAGCCCCTTGAGACATGGAGAGAGGGTAATACCCGGCGCATGGAGGCTATGGAGGAGCAGCGTGAGGAGATAGATGAGCGTTACGGTATCTTACGGTTGGATATACAGCGTAATAAACGCAAGAATGTGGAACAGAGGGCTAAGATATTCCTTGTCAACTCCATTATGCCGTTGATAGACAGGATGATACATGAGATAAACCGTATCAGGGAAAATCCTGACGCCCCCAACAGGCAGGAGCGTATAGAGTACATACGTGAGATAACGGATAAGATAAATGAGTATAACGGTGTACTCACACAGTGGATACAGATGGACCAGGGTGAGCTGAAACTTCATATCGAGAGTTTCCCGTTACAGACACTCTTTGATATCGTGGCAGGCAACAAGATGAGTTTCCATATCAAGGGTATCAATCTTATTGTGGAACCCACAGACAACGTGGTGAAAGCCGACCGCATACTGACACTGTTTATGATTAACACCATAGCCGACAACGCGCGTAAGTTTACGGGCGAGGGGGGGAGTGTTACCATCTCCTCACGGAGCATGGATGACAGGGTAGAGGTCTGTGTGGCTGATACCGGATGCGGAATGGATGAGAAACAGTTGTCCACACTGTTCGATCATAAGACATACAGTGACCACGGCTTCGGACTCATGAACTGTAAGGGTATCATTGAGAAATACCGTAAGACAAGCCGTATCTTTGATGTGTGTGGCATACATGCGGAGAGCAAACCGGGGCAAGGCACAAAGCTGATGTTCAAGCTACCCAAGGGCGTGACGCGCCTATTGGCGGCATTGGCGATGGTTACGGGACTCGCGATGCCGATGAATACACACGCCGCTACGCCGGCAGACAACCATGTCATGCAGGCGATGAGATATGCCGACTCTGCCTATTACTCTAATATCAACGCCCAGTATGAGAAAACCATATACTATGCGGACAAGAGCCGTCAGTGCGTGAATGAATATATACATGAGAGGTATCCTGCCAGCAAACTGACTATTGATGATGATTTCAGCGCACAGCGTATTCCTGAGATACAACTCTATAGAGACAGTATGCTGACAGACACCCTGACAGACATCATTCTTGATTTCAGAAACGAGAGTGCCGTGGCAGCCCTCGCACTCCATGAATGGGACAGGTACGCATATAATAATAAGGTGTACACCCAGCTCTTCAAGGAGAAGTCCGCCGACAGCAGTCTGGCAGACTACTGCAGGGTGATGCAGCGGTCTGAGAATAATAAGACGGTGGCTGTTATACTGCTCTTGCTGCTGTTGGTGTCGGTGTTGCCACTGTATTATTTCATCTATTACCGCCACCGCATTTATTTCAATTTCTGCATAGACAAGGTGGAGGGTGTCAATGATATTCTGTTGAGTGACAAAGGTAATGAAGAGAAATTGGTTTTTGTCAATTCTGTTGACACTGAACGGTTCCCGGAAAAACTGCGCGTCGCCATCAATAACATAGTGGAGGCATTGACGAAGTCTGTTGAGATGGAGCGCAAAAACACTATGGATATGACACTGGCTGAGGATGAGTGTCAGAGGGCAGAATACGAGAATCAGAAGCTGTATGTGTGCAACAGGGTGTTGGATAACTGCCTCAGCACACTGAAGCATGAGACGATGTATTATCCGTCAAGGATCAGACAACTGATATGTGTTGAGGATTTTGACATTGATACCGTTAGTGAATTGGCGAACTATTACAAGAGTCTATATACCATGCTCTCCACGCAGACCATGAGGCTGATGCAGACGGTGAGGTATAACTGCACGCCGGTGCCGGTGGACAAGATTGCTGGCAGCCCAGAGAGGTCTGACATGCAAGCGCTCGGCGACAGGGACCTGTTGGAGTACCTCTTCCAACTGCTCCATAAAAATCTTAAATACGACAAGTCGGGAGTTAAGATAACGGAGGAAGCAAAGGGATATTTAGATATCATCCTGCCCGTTGGCAGTATGTCGGGTAATGACTCACACACCGACTTCTTCACTCCCTCCACCGCTAATATCCCGTTTATGATATGCCGCCAGATAGTAAGAGACAACGGTGAGACAAGCCTCAGAAGAGGCTGCGGCATAGTGACACGCCATGACGGCAATGATAATACTATGAGAGTGAGATTGGCATTGGCTTAAGGCTGATGAATTAAAAATTAAAACTTAAGATTTAATAGTTGTCGCTGCACGATTAATAATTAGAAATTAATAATTCTTTCAACGGGAACTAAACACCGCATGGCACTCCAACTTTACGATAAAATTTACAAAATATCCTATAATCACGAGATAAAGATATCAATCACAGAATTTTTGCCTAATAATATATAAAAAGGTTGGGAGGATTATGGTTATGATCAGAAGATTTTCGTAATTTTGCAACCAAGAATCATTAAATGATAACGATATGGCATCAGCAACATCAATTCCCAAACCAGCACAGATGATTATCACGTTGGAAGACAATGCGCTCATATCCGACATCAAAAAGGCTCTGAAGATGATACGTGGAGTGGCTTCTGTACGAGTGGCCACCCTCAACGATGACAAGACCATTACGCCCGCCATGCGCCGTTCAATAAAAAAGGCTCGTCGCGAGTATGCTAATGGTGAGACCGTTTCTTGTAGCACTCCTGAAGAGATGCAACGCTATTTCGATAGTCTATGATGTACACAATTGAGTATTCCAAGGAGGCAGACAAGACTCTTCGTAAGTGGAAGAAATCTAATCCGAATCTATTCAAGAAAGCAACGAAGATTCTGATGGATATCATGCTGCATCCACGTACAGGATTGGGGCATCCAGAAGCTTTGATTGGAGGCAACGGTGTGACCTATTCTCGTCATATCACTGCTCATGACC
>JAGDAU010000066.1 GCA_017959365.1 Prevotella sp. | reverse complement strand
ATTTTAAATTCTTAATCGCACAGCGACAACTATTAAATCTTAAGTTTTAACTATTAATTCATCAACGGTTCCCGTTAACGTTAACGTTCCCGTTGAAAATAGTTCCCGTTCCCGTCAAAACATTTTCACTTTCAACATTAAACTTTAAACATTAAACTAAACTCGGCTGAAGCTTGCGAAAGTCGAGTAAACTATAAACACCCTATAATCTCTCTCGCGCTCTTACAACCGTGACTGTCGAGCCAGGTGTTGATGCCATCACGCACCTTGATGGTGACGGCGGGGTCGAGGAAATTGGCTGTGCCAATCTGTATCGCAGTGGCGCCAGCCATAAGAAACTCTATGGCGTCGGTGGCGGTAGTTATACCACCAAGACCGATGACGGGTATCTTGACTGCCTTGGCGGTCTGCCACACCATACGCAACGCCACCGGCTTGACAGCGGGGCCGCTGAGACCGCCAGTACCAATACTAAGCACCGGCCGACGGCGCTCCACATCTATCGCCATACCCATAAGGGTGTTGATCAGCGAGACCGCATCAGCACCCTCTGCCTCAACAGCCCTGGCAATCTCTGTTATGTCAGTTACGTTGGGCGACAACTTGACGATGAGTGTCTTGTGATACACCTTACGCACGGCGCTCACCACACTGGCGGCTCCCTCACAGGTGACGCCAAACGCCATACCTCCATTCCTCACGTTAGGACAAGAGATATTCAACTCAATGGCGGGAATACGGTCCAAGGCATCGATACGCTCGGCGCAGCGTGCGTATGTCTCCGGTGAGGAACCGCTGACATTGACAATCATATTTGTGTCAATATCGCATATACGGGGATAAATATGCTCACAGAAATACTCCACACCCTTATTCTGAAGCCCTACACAGTTGAGCATGCCGGAGGCTGTCTCAGCCATACGCGGGTAGTCGTTACCCTCACGAGGCTCCAAAGTGGTACCCTTGACAATGATACCACCCAAACCGTCAAGGGGTATGAAGTCAGCAAACTCCAACCCGTAACCGAAGGTGCCGGAGGCGGTCATCACGGGGTTCTTACACTCTAAGGCTCCTATCTTAACACTTAAATCTGCCATAACAACTTATCTATATTAAACACCGGACCATCCTTACAAACACACAGGTTACCCTCTACGGTCTTCTCCACACAGCACAGACAAGCTCCCAAGCCACATGCCATCATATTCTCAAGCGACACCTCACAGGTGATACCTCTCTTGCGGGCATAACGCGCTACGGAAACCATCATCGGCTTTGGGCCGCATGAGAAGATCACGTCGAAGGTCTCCTCACTGAGTGCGCTGTGGTCGGTAACAAAACCCTTCTCGCCAAACGAGGCATCCTCGGTGGTGATAATGTTGCGCCCAACCTGCTCAAACAACTCACGCTCCGCAAGGTCGGATATGGTACGTGCGCCAAGAAGGAAAGTGGGGGTTATGCCACGCTCCTTGATCTGAGAGCCAAGATACAACAGTGGGGCCACTCCCACACCGCCTCCCACAAGCAATGGCTTGCAAGACACGTCCTGAGGCATTGAGAAGGCATTCCCCAAGGGCAACACACAGTTGAGAGTGTCGCCAGGACGCAATGCCGCCATACGACGGGTGCCGTCGCCTATTGCTGCCACCAGGAGCCAGAGGGTGTTATCACGACGGTCCACATAATTGACAGATATCGGTCGGCGCAGGAATGTTGACGGAGACCCATCAACACGCACCTCCACAAACTGCCCCGGTAACATCTGGGGCAAGACATCGTCATGGGTCAGTTTGATTAAAACGTACCTGCTTCCGATGTGCTCCACAGACACAACATTCAGGTCTAAAACATATTTCCTCATAACAAAAATATAATTGTGCTGCGAAGATAATACAATTATTCAAAACCACAAAATGACATGGTACTTTTTTTATTTCTTCAGCACAAAGGTGTCAAAGGTCTGGTCGTCATAAAAGACCTTGATCTCGGTGACACGGCGGATAGGTTTGTCAATATTTTTTGTAGCGGAATTAGCGGAAATATTAAGTGTATAATCTACACCCTGCCTGTTTTGTGGTGTCTGAGAGGCTGCTTTTTGCTTATTTGTATCTGCCGAGAAGTCCAAAAACTGCTGATGAGGCTGCTGGGGGCTGTTGGAAGACTGCTGACCACCAGACAATTCCCTTGAATTATCTGTTTTGCCATCGGTAAACATCTCACCATTGCCATAAAGAAGCCACATTAAATTAAGGTTAGGGAACTTCTCATGTAGGGCATCTACGATGTTCATTGTCGGTTTAGTCCTGCCAGCGAAGATACCGCTCAGGGTGGGTGCCGATATGCCTGTATAGGCAGAAAACTCCGACTGCGACATTCTACGGGATTCCATCAACTGCTTAATACGATCTTTCATAATAATTATGTTTTATGTTTCCTGTTTTGTGTTATGTTGTTTAATTGTATTTACTCACGATAGTGATTTCACATAAGTGGCCATTATTGGGGGTGAAATTCAGTTCTTGAAATTTTTTACAAAGGTAAAGACAAAAATTCATATATGCAAATTTTGGTGAGAAAATTTAATAATTTAAATTTGTAAATTACAAACTCTCGGTATTTAATGTTTTAAACTTAAAATTCATGTTTTTATATAAAATCATATCCTAAAGTTGCAAAAACTGCCGAAACGGCATTAAAGTTATTGTTAGGGAAATTTATCTAAAAAACTTGTTTTCTGATACTTATAATATCAAAATTCAGTGTTTTCATTATTTAAATGCTCAAAAATAGCCAAAAAGCCAGAGAAAAACATATAATTTACTATAATATTTAGATGTAACAATCTCTTTTTAAGGTATATTTTGACTTATATGCAGAGGTGTATATTTATGCAAGGTGGTTCACTGAGACAGAAATTTAAGTTTTAAAAGTTTAAAAATGGATGTAAATCTATACTCCTTTTTGTTTGTGAATTTAAATATTTAATTCAAGTGTTTAATGATTTAAAATGTGAAATTCGGTATTTTGAATTTTAAATCTTTTAAAAAAATGAACTCTTTCGGATCAAAACTGCCATTTTTGAGCGTTTTCAGCGTATTCCCACCGTCCGCCAAGATGGCTCTGAAATATCAAAGTTTTGAGCGGTTAGGAATAGGGGTAAACCACTGTTTAAGCGATGATTAAGTGTTAAAAACAGGGATCTGAAAAGGGCAAAAACAGGCCCTGAAATATCCTTGAAAGTAAAAAATCCGCACAAAAAACGCCCTTCATAGGGCATTTTTTGTGCGGATTAGCTTATCTCAGTGTATGGTTTTTTATTTTTTTGAGCTATATTGTCAATGCATGATGAAATACACCAGTTCACGCAACAGGTCACCAGGAGACGTACCACCATTATCCAGACCTTTCAGTTTGGCATCCGTCTCACGGAACTTAGAAATGATGTCCATCGTCTTCCTTGCTGAGAAGCGTCTCATTCCTGCAATATACTCCTTTGTCCCCCACTCCGACTTCAATCCGAGGTGTGCGGCAAGGGCTTTAGGATTGTTTCTTTCGGGCGCATACCATGCAATCATCAGATTTTGGAAGTATTGGAACACCAACGGGAGAAGCTGGTAGATGGATGCGGTGCGGGTGTTGCTGTTAAAATAATTTACTATCCTATTTGCCTTGACAACATCACCCTCTATCAGGGCACTACGCAACTCAAAGGGGTTATAGTCTTTGCTCACGCCAATCTTCTTCTCAACGAGTTCGGGAGTGACACGGCGGTCCTTCTCCCCCATCCCGATGAGCAGCTTGTCTAATTCCGAGGTCATCCTGTTAAGGTCAGGACCGATGAAGTCTGCCATCATCTGCGTAGCCTTGTCATCGATGGTTGCGTTGCGGTCCTTCAGATACCCTTTTATGAACGTAGGCAATTCATAATCCCTCTTCTTGTTACTCTCAAAGACAACACCCACCTTGGCGGCATTGGTAACAACCTTACGCCTGCCGTCTATCTTACCGCCCTTGTGACAAAACACCAGAACGGTGGACATCAGAGGATGCTCTAAATATTTCTCCAGACGGTCATAGTTCTTAACCCCCTGAGCCTCCTTGACGATAACCACCTGCCGCTCCGCCATCATAGGGTAACGCTTTGCCAGGTCCACCACATCGCCGTCCTTCACATCCTGTCCGAAGACGATGGTCTGGTTGAAGTCACGCTCCTCGGGCTGCAGTGCCGTTTCGGCTATTGCCTCTGTTATCTTGTCTATATAATACGCCTCTTCGCCCATCAGTAGATAGACGGGGGCAAACTGACCCTTGCGGATGTCAGCCATTATACTGTCGTATGTTACTGCTGTCTTTGCCATAGTTTTGTGTTTCTACATAGTGCAAAGGTAAAAAGAATTATTTAAAGCACCAAAAAAAACAAGGTTGAGAAATAAAGATAATCATTTCTCCCTTGATTAAATAACCTAAAAAAGTGACACATTATATAAGAGGTGTCACTTTTTTATATTAATTTTGCACGCTTAATAAGCAAATATGTATGAGTGAACTTAATCTGCCACAGTATGACATCAGGATGCGGACCAGGGAAGACGGGCGCTGCGAGGTGTGGGATATCCTGCGCCGACGCTATGTGGCACTGACACCAGAGGAATGGGTGAGACAGAATTTCATCCAATACCTCATAAACGAGAAAGGCTACCCCTCCGCACTGATGACTAATGAGGTGCAGATTACCATAGGAGGGAAACAACTGCGATGCGACAGCATACTATATAATAAACACACCCAACCCGTCATGGTGATGGAATACAAAGCCCCTACTGTGGCAGTGTCTCAAAAGACCTTCAACCAAGTGGTGGCATACAACCAACTATTAAAGGTGAGATACATTATCGTAAGCAACGGACTACACCACTACTGCTGCCACATCAACTACGACAGCATGAAGGTGGAGTTCCTAAACGACATACCAGAGTATGGTAAATTGAAAATTGAAATAACATAATATTAGCAAGACTCAATATGGCTATAGTAAAATGGATAGGAGGATTTCTGGGATATATGGCTGGCGGATTCCTGGGTGCGCTGGCTGGTGTATTCATAGGAAGCGTGATAGACTCATTCATTGACGAGAGCGATGATGACAGCGACAACGCATATTCCGGCGGCAACGAGCGCCAACAGCAGCAAGGACAGCGTAACTCGTTCTTCTTCTCGCTGCTCGTGTTAGCATCATATATCATCAAGGCTGACGGTAAGGTGATGCACTCTGAGATGGAGTTCACACGACGTTTCCTAAGAGAGAATTTCGGAGACGCGGCAATGGCGCAGGGCGACCAAATCCTGAAGGGGCTCTTTGAGGAACAGAAACGTCAGGGAGCGACAGCCTTCCGCAACACCATCACACAGTGCTGCTTCGAAGTTAGGATGAACACCACCTACGAGACACGCCTCCAACTGATGGACTTCCTCATCATCATTGCCAAATGCGACGGTAGGGTGCCGCAGGAGGAACTGAACGCTCTCATGTATGTGGCAGCAACATTAGGCATCGACAGCACCGACTTCGAGTCGATGTATAACATGGGTTTCAACTACAGCAATTACGGCAACTATGGCAATCAGGGTGGTCAGGGTTCACAGCATACCGCCACCCCACCCACTTACCACGATGAATTAGAAGCTGCCTATAAGGTGCTCGGCATCAGCAGCAGCGCTACCGACCAGGAGGTGAAGTCTGCCTATCGCAAGATGGCCCTCAAACACCACCCCGACAAGGTGGCAACCCTCGGCGAAGACGTCCGCAGAGCTGCGGAAGCAAAATTCCAGGAGATCAACAATGCCAAAGAGATAATATATAAGGCAAGAGGACTTTAGGATATTGAAAATTGAAAATTTATTTAACTGGAACGGGAACAAGCCTCTCCCCCGACCCCTCTCCTAAAGGAGAAGGGGAGTTAATAACAAACCTCTGCACCGCATGGCATTCCCCTCCCTTCTGAAGGGATGGGTAAGTTGAAAAATGAATAATCGAGATTACGAGAAATATATTAAGGTAAAAGGATAACAACAATGGATGGAACGTGGAGAACAGTCTCCCTTGTAGGAGCCGTGGTGGTGATACTGCTACTGCTCCATCTCTTGCCACCGATGTATATCGAGGGCAATAAACTGCGTGATGTCAACATACTGAGCGATTTGACACAAGTGCACCATGACAGCCTTACAGACCACACTATCGCTATTGGTGACATTCCTGTTGACAGCACAAGGAAAAACCAACATGTGTGGCCGGACAGCATAACGCCAATAGAGGATTTCTCTAAAGACGGTGACGGCATGAGGCATTTCTATGAAGCGCTAAACGCCGGCAACGACTTAAAGAGACCCACACGCGTAGCCTACTTCGGTGATTCCTTCATCGAGGCGGATATTTTTACCTGCGACCTGCGGGAATTGCTGCAGGCAAGGTTTGGCGGAATGGGACCGGGATGGATAGACTTTGCCAACCCACTCTACAACTACCGCACCACCATCAACCAGACTGCCAATGGGACACAGGAGTTTCAGGTGATGAAGAAACCGTTTAACATCGCATTAGAGGGTATCAACGAGAGATACTACACCGCCACAGACGGCGCTACAGTGACAACGTCCGGCACACCGGCACGACAGCATGGAGCATCATGGACCAACGCCACACTATTCTTCCGCACCCAGGGTGGAGTGAGCATTACGGCATCGGGTAGCGGACAGCAGACCTTCGGCGGCTCGGCTGCCGTGCAACAGATGCAGACACGCGGTGGGGCAACGATGCAAAGCATCACATACACCATCACAGAGCCGTCACCGGAGACATATTTCTTCGGAATGGCGTTAGAAGGTACCAATGGCGTAAATGTGGACAACTTCAGCATGAGAGGCAGTGGCGGAGGCAGACTGGCAGAGATGCCGCAGAGCACTCTTGATGACTTCGCACGACTGCGCCCCTACGACCTTATCGTATTACACTTCGGACTTAATGTGGCAAGCCGCACCGCTACGGCAAAGACATACGAGGCGTATATAAACTCCCTTGGCACTGCCATAGAACGCCTGCGCGCCACATTCCCGGAGGCAAGCATCCTGGTCGTGAGCGTCAGCGACCGTGACGAGCGCACCGCCGACGGCATACACACCATGCGCGGAGTACAGCTGCTGCGTAAGTTCCAACGCAAGATGGCATACGACCACCACGTCTGTTTCTACGACCTCTTTGCTGCCATGGGTGGCGAGGACAGCCTGGCGGAGATGGTGAAAAAGAAGATGGCAGCCAGCGACTACACACACATGACATACGATGGTGGCGCCATGCTTGCCAAAAAGATGTACCAGTCGATGATGACTGGTCTGAATTTCTATAATAAGGATAACAACAATGAATGACCTTCAGTTTTTAATGAATGAGATGCTGCTCACCCTGAAGCAGTTATTCTCCAGCAACATAATAGATAATATCATACGCCTGCTGGAATACAACCCCAAGGAGCCGCTCATCTTCAGCAGCGGACTGTTCCTGTTTCTGTTTCTTGCCTTCTCTTTCTGCTATATGCTGCTGCGCAAAAGGCTCATGGCACGCCTGCTGTTTGTCACGGCATTCTCGTATTATTTCTATTACAAGAGCAGCGGCTTGTATTTCGGACTGCTTGCCTTTGTCACCGTTAGCGACTACATCATAGGATGGGCTATCAGCAAGGTGCGTCAGCGTGGTGTCATGGCACGGCTGTTGGTTACCATGAGTGTCACCATCGACCTGGCATTACTCGGATATTTCAAATACACCAATTTCTTCGGCGAGCTGGTGGCACAGATGATAGGTAACAACTTCCAGCCAATGGATATCTTCCTGCCAGTAGGTATAAGCTTCTTCACATTCCAGAGCCTAAGCTATACCATAGACATATACCGTGGACAACTGAAACCCCTGCCCTCTCTGCTGGACTACGCCTTCTATGTGAGCTTCTTCCCGCAACTCGTAGCGGGACCTATCGTCAGGGCGAGCGATTTCGCACCACAGATACGGCAGCCACTGCACATCACTCGTGAGATGGCAGCCCGAGGGGCCTACTTCATCATGATCGGCTTGTTTAAGAAAGCCGTCATCAGCGATTACATAAGCCTCAACTTCGTTGACCGCATCTTCGACAACCCAAGCCTATACAGCGGTATTGAGAACCTGTTTGGAGTGTATGGCTATGCCATGCAGATCTACTGCGACTTCAGCGGCTACAGCGATATGGCTATCGGCATAGCCCTGCTGCTTGGATTCCGGTTTCCCATCAACTTCCACGCCCCCTACAGTGCTGTCAGCGTGAGTGACTTCTGGCGCCGGTGGCACATATCCCTCTCAACATGGATACGCGACTATATTTACATCAGTCTCGGCGGCAACCGCAAGGGCGCCATCCGCACATACGTCAACCTCATCCTTACGATGCTGCTTGGCGGCCTGTGGCACGGGGCGAGTCTGAACTTCGTGGCATGGGGCGGCATGCACGGTGTAGCGCTTGCGATACACAAGTTCTCGCGCAGGTATATCTTCCGTCACGACAAGCACTATGTCAGTCATGGTATAAGGAAGCTGTTTGCCATAGTCATAACATTCCATTTCGTTTGCCTGACATGGATATTCTTCCGAAACAGCACATTTGCTGAGAGCCGCGACATGATACTGAAGATCTTCACCGATTTCCATCCGGAGCTGTTTATGCAGATGCTGCACGGCTACCGCTATGTATTCGCCCTGATGGCGTTCGGCTACCTCACCCACTTCATCCCAGACCGTTGGCAGGAGTGGTTCATCCGCCTTGTCTCCCGCACCAATTTCATCGTTGACGCCATACTCATAGCCATAGTGATATGGATTGTAATTCAGGTCAAAAGCAGTGAGATACAACCATTCATTTACTTCCAGTTCTGATAACTTGTAATCATCGTTATTTCTATGTAAATTAATTGTAAGACATCGTTATTACGATGTACCGCCATAACTCACAAAAACAAAATAAAAATGAACAGCATTTTCATCGTTCTGCCGATACTTATCATTCTGATGTTTGACTTAGGCCTGACACTCAAGCCAAGTGATTTCGTGTTAATAGCCAAGCAGCCAAGGGCTATGCTGGTGGGATTGTTCGGGCAGCTGGTGATGCTGCCGCTGATAGCATGGGGCGTGGCATCGCTCTTCTCACTGCCACCGATATTCTATATCGGCGTGATGCTAATAGCGTGCTGCCCGGGAGGGTCATCAAGTAATGTCTTCTCGATGCTTGCCAAGGGCGACGTGGCACTGTCGGTGTCGCTGACAGCGGTAAGTTCTATAGTGACACTCTTCACCGTGCCGCTGATAATGCAATGGACCACCATGGCAGCTGGAGCTGCCGTTGGAGTATCGCTACCCGTCGGCAATCTGCTCATACAGAATGTGGCCACCATGCTCCTGCCTATCGTCATAGGCATCGTTGTGAGGTATTACGCACCCGTAGCAGCAGGCAGAATAGAGAGGGTGCTGTCGAAGATAGCCTTCCCTGCCCTGATGCTCCTCGCCGGTGTGTTTTTCGTTCAGCACTATGACACCATAGTGTCTAATTTCCAGTTGATAGGTCTTTGCGTAGGATTATTACTCCTGACAGCCGTGATACTTGCCGGTGGCATGTCGCGCCTCATACGACTCTCTACGAAGGAGCGTCGCACCATCGTTATCGAGGTGGGTATGCAGAACGCTGCCCAGGCGATAGCCCTTGCCGCAAGTCCTTTCGTCTTCAATGACGGCCGCATCGCTATCCCTGCCATCATCTACGCCCTGCTGATGAACGTCATCCTCCTCACCTACGTGGGAGTAATAAAACACTCAACTTTCGCAAGCTCCAGTTAAGTTATGTTGAAAGATAAAAGTTGAATGTTGAAAGTGAATATCTTGACAAAAACAGGCTCCGCTGTTGCGGAGCCTGTTTTTCAATCCCATGCCTGAAAGGCACTGATGGTAAGTAGCGTCGCCTTATTCCTCTGTTGTCTTCTTTGTGCGGCGAATAGCTCTCTTGCGCTTGGGTTTATCCTCTGACTTGCTGTCAAGCTTAACACCAGCCAATTCAGGATCGATAAGGATACGGCCACAGTATTCACAAGGGATAATCTTCTTGTGCATCATGATATCAAGCTGACGCTGTGGCGGAATCTTGTTGAAGCAACCGCCGCAGGAGTCACGCTGCACATACACGATACCAAGACCATTACGGGCGTTCTTACGGATACGCTTGAAGCTATAGAGCAAGCGCGGGTCTATCTTCGCCTCCAGCTCACGTGCTTTATCCTTAAGCTTATCCTCCTCAACACGGGTCTCTGCAATGATGTCAGTCAGCTCGCCCTTCTTCTCATCAAGATCCTTACGACGCTCATCAATGAGGTCGGTGTTATCGTTGAGACTGCGGGTAAGGTCATCGATATGCTGCTCCGCCTCACGTATCTTCTTTTTACATGCCAGTATCTCCAGATCCAAGAACTCTATCTCTTTTGTCAGACTGTCATACTGACGATTGTTACGGACATCATATAATTGTGACTTATACTGCTCCGAACGCATCGTGGCTTTTTCAATCTCACCCTGTTTCAGACGGATAGCCTTGTTATACTCTGTTATCTCAGCCTGTATCTTCTCAATACGCGTAGATAAGCCGACAAGCTCATCCTCCAGACCCTTAACCTCTTCCGGCAGCTCTCCTCTCAAGGTTCTTTTCTCGTCAATACCCGACAGTGTTGTCTGCAACTGATAGAGCAACTGCAGTTTCTCTTCCACTGTCAATTCTTTCTGTTCTTTCTTAGCCATAATACTATAAATAGTTTATAGGATTAGTGTTGACATGGGTAAGAACACATCTCACCCCCGGACACCGCTCCTCGATTATTGTTTTAAATATCTCATTTGTAAACTGCTCACTCTCATAATGGCCTATCACCACAATCTGTATCCGTTGCTCGGAACCAAAGAAAGCATGATAAGACATCTCACCCGTGATAAAGGCATCGGCGCCATTACGGATGGCGTCACCCAAGAGGAATGATCCGGCTCCGCCACACAAGGCTACCGTCTTGACAGGGCGGTTAAGCAGCTCATTACACTGTGCCACGCTGACGCCGAAACGCTCCTTGACGAGTGATATGAAGTCAGACGCAGCAAGTGGCTCAGGCAGCTCGCCCACTACCCCACTGCCTCCTATGGTATCACCGACGCTCTTCTCTGCCATCAGCCTCACGCCCTTCAGTCCAAGTCGCTCTGCAATCTTGTAGTTGACACCTCCTTCGGCATTATCCATATTGGTATGCATAGCCACGATAGCAATGTCATTCTTTATCGCTTTCAGCACGGCACGTTCCACGTATGTGGTGTCGCTGATATGTCGCAATGGACGGAAGATGAGGGGGTGATGAGCCACGATAAGGTTGCAGCCGTTCCGCATTGCCTCATCAACCACTTTCTCAGTCACGTCAAGACACAATAAAGCCCCTGATACCTCCGCCTCTGTCAATCCAATCTGCAAGCCGGCATTATCATAGTCTTCTTGCAGTGGCAGGGGCGCGAAATTCTCAAGGGCGCTCAATACATCCTTAATTTTCACGCTAAAAATCTATTTATGCATAAATTCAGCGGCAAAGGTACGCAAAAATCCCTTTGCCGCCAAATTTTTCAGCATTTTATAATTTATTTTATCACTTTTTTCTGTCCACCCTGGATATAGATACCCTGTCGGGGGTTGGTAACCTTACGGCCTGAGAGGTCGTAGATGGCGGTATCATTGGATGTTGGAGCATAGTGTACCTCCCTTACAGAGTTGGGGGTTGTCAGCTTCTTGTATTCCTCACGAGCCTTCTTCATCTGCTCCAAGAAGCGCTCGCTGGTGTGAAGTTTGGCGTAAGCCACCCCAGCGGCAAGACGGGCTGCATCGGTGTCGCTCTGCCAGTGGGCACCCACCACGACGCGATTCTCACCGTAGCGGTAGCCGCGAGCCAATATCTCGTTGGCACGGTCGGGATTAATCTCCATCATCAGCAGTGCCGAACTCCATCCTAACAGTGTGTGGCCAGAGGGATGCGACTTGTGGGGATTCAGTTCTTCCTCCAACTCCGGTACCAACGTGTGCTCATTAAACATCACAAAGGGTCGTGTGCGGGCATACTTGATCTTTGGCAATGTGCAGATGCTGTCGCAGGTGGCGGTACCCTCGAGGAGCACCTTATAAATTTCAGGTGCCTCCTCTTTAGTGATTTTCATACCGAAGGCATCTGCAAACTCTGTGAGGATGGTCTCCAGACCATATACGGCATCTCGCTTGGCCTGGTCGGCACGTTCTGCATCCTTGCGCATCTCCTTACCCCAGAAGTAGCGGTTTACATCGTAGGCAAACCCTACCGAACTGCTGTCTGGCGGTCCGGGCCAGAACTGCAGCATGTCGGGCATCTCTGTCGTAGTGAAATAAGCATCTACTTTTTCATCTTGTGCACACACCGTATTCAGCATCAGCATGCTGAGTACAATAATAGAATAAATCTTTTTCATCTCGTTTTTCATTATATATTTTGAATAGTTAATCCAAACATTATGTTCCTTTCAGAAATTCCTAAGCAACACATTTTTCATCATCATTCAAATCAAATAAGCAAGATAGGCCTAAACTGTTTAGGCTTCTATGAAGTTGCAAAATTACACAATTTAAGCAAGAATGAGGTGCAAAAATTTCATTTAACGCATAATTTAAGCAAATATAAGAATCTTAAATTTTGTTTACCATTTAGTGTTCCACCAAGTGGTAAACAAAATATCACGTATTATCTGTTATAGGAGTTGCGGTGTTTCTTCATATCCTCAATCCGCCATATCTGCCAACCGTTACTCATGGCATCTTTGGACATACCCTCCACCATATTCTCAGTCTTGTCATCCAAGGCGGGGAAGAAATCTATGCCAGTCATGCGCTCTATGTCATCCACCGATCTCAGGCAGTCGGCGATTTTCTTCTTGCCTCCCCTATTCTCACAGAGGAAGCCAACAGCCTTAGCCTTATTGCCATTA
Organism: Prevotella sp.; assembly: GCA_017959365.1. Classification (GTDB taxonomy): domain Bacteria; phylum Bacteroidota; class Bacteroidia; order Bacteroidales; family Bacteroidaceae; genus Prevotella. Next base: position 27,626 of record JAGDAU010000066.1, on the reverse strand, counting down.
CAGAGCACTACCTTAAAGAAAGCGTCAGGCACAGCCACTTTATGCTTGCCGATGGTTTTGCTCACACCATTGCGAAACACCGGACCTGTGACGATATACACATCGCCATACTGACGCGCCCACTCACGACACTGTATCTCTATGTCGTTCCACTCATACTTGTTGAGGTTATGATTCTGTGGACATATATTTGTAAGCAGGAATGACTCTGTCATTGCCTTGCGGTCCCATTTATTATCTCCGGCAGGACACAAGTGTCCGCGGTCGTAGGTGGAGTTATAATAATCCCAGTCGTCAGCGCGTGGTGTGGGTACAGATGTATCCTCAGTAAACTCCATGTTGTCTCTGCTCGCATTGCCGCGCGTGCGCTGGGCGGTGAGATGCCATGCCACCCAGTTGGCTATCTTAGTGTCACGGTTATACGACACGGTGTAACCCTTTCGGCGTATTATCTGCTCCTTAACGCCTCTCATTGGAGCCGGTATCTCCAACGCATGCGAAGAGGCAGCCTCTGTGTCATAGAAAGTCTCCGTCTCCACAGTGCCAGCGACCTCAGTATCCTGTCGCCCAACATCCATACTGCCCCGCTTACATCCCAACAATAATGCAAGCGCCGGTATCACGAACCAATATTTTCTCATTTCCAATATATTTTTTCAGCGTCTCACAGAGCTAAAATCCTTACTCGCTCCATTGGGCTTTTCTTGTGCAGTCACCCACACGGTATGTCATCATCTTCCGCGGGTTGAGGCTCAGCATAGTGTATTTCATCTTGTTGTTGAGTTTCTTGCTGTTGCCGTTGGCAAGTTTCACCTCTGTGAGGTACACCCAGAAACCATACTTATCCTTGTCATCCAGCTTCCAGGTGCCCTTGATGATTGCCTTGTCGCCCTTCTCCGTCTGGCTATAGCATATATAGTCGCCACTGCCAAGGAAGTTCTCCACACCGGCGGGGAAGGTAGAGAGCTCCTTGCCCTCATCTGCCACCTCTCCATATTTCCACGACCCCACAAGGAAGAAATCCCATGTTATCTTATTATCTTCCTGTTGCTGCTTCTCATTGTCGTCTGATCCGCCAAAGATTTTCTTGCATGATGTGAGACACATCACAGCGCATATAATGAATAATAATGACCGTCTCATTTTACTATTAACTATTTACGATTTACTATTTACTATTGACTATTTATGATTTTATTTAAGTTTCGCTTTCGCTCAACTTATTGGTTGAATGTTTAAAGTTTAAAGTGATATAGTTTTGGTTCTTGTTCTCAATTTTAGCCCAACTGCAAATCTAATCAACTGTCAACTTTCAACTTTTCTCTTTTAACTCAACTCAACTGCAGCTTGCAAAAGTTGAGTAATTAACACCAAAGCTACTTCTTTCTCTTCGCCTTATATTGGCTTGTGGCTCTCTTGCCTTGCTGCAGCTGTGCCTCAGCCTGGTCTAAGTAACCCTCATACTCGGTCATTCCCATCTGCCTCAGCATGGCGCGTGCCTGTTTGATCTGGGCCTCCGCCTGCTGTATCTGAGCATCAGCGTCCTGTACCTGGGCATCTGTCTTCTTCAGCTCTGCCTCTTGTTTGGCAGCCTGTTGGTTAACCTGCTCTACCGCCTGCTGTGCTTTTTGATCGGCCTGCTGGTTTTTAGCCTGCTGTGTCTCCTGTTTCGTCAGTATCTCCTGCTTCTTCTGCTCCCATTCCTGTGCTGCCTTGGTAATATCCACCATGGAGTCGCCCTTCTTCTCAGAGATGCTCAGATTTGGAGTTTTGTTCTCACCCTTTGGGAAGTCATCGCTGTCCATCCAGTTTTCGTTATCCGTCTGGGTTAGCCAGTTGTTCTCCGTCTGCTCATCGGGTTTGTCACGTCCGAGGAAGTTGCCGTTGGTGTCTTTCCACACAAAGCACTCACGCTTGGGGTCATACTCTTTGTGTACATAGATATTGTTCTTATCGCCGTTGAAAAACACATTCTTGTCAATGTCCTCTAACGGCGCCATATTCTTGTCTTTACACAGGTAGTTGCCCATACCGTCACGCCACACATATTCCTTGAAGATGGGGTCATACACCTTCTTAACACCCGGAAGCTCAGTATTCACATACACGGTACCATTTTCCTCCAAGCTTGCCAAGGCTTCCTCTGTAATACCTATCAAGTTGGTCTGATGCCACTCACCCCATGAGGGGTAGTCTTTCTTCTTTGCTATTGACAAAGCTATCGGCAATGCTAATAATGCTATGGCCACGAGCCATTTCCATGAATTATTCTCTTTCATAATATACAAAATATTGAGTTAAGTAATACTTTGCAAAAATATTAAAAACAACCATTAACACAAAATCAACAGTGTTAATAAATATTAATCCTCCATTGGCGGCTTTTTACAGCATGATATTTTACCAAAACACATATAAAAACACTCGTTTTGGTAAAAAATAGCACTCAAAATTTGTATATAACAATTATTTGCCCTACATTCGCAGACCATACGAAATGACTTACCGATAATTTATCAATAACGACATAATGAGCAGCAACAATTTCATATTGCCGGCGGAATGGTATAAGCAAGAGGCAATACAGCTGACGTGGCCGCACAAGGGCACCGACTGGGCACCATACTTAGACGAGGTGCTACCGGCTTTTGTCCGTATGGCACAAGAGATATCACGTCGTCAGAGACTTATCATCGCAGCACAAAAACCCGACGAGGTCAGGACGCTGTTGGCAAGCCACCTCACGCCACAGGAGCAACAACGGGTAACCATAGCGGAATGTCCCACTGATGACACCTGGGCACGCGACCATGCCTTCATATCACTTATCGACAAGCAGACCGGACAACGCAGGCTCTTAGACTTCGGTTTCAACGGATGGGGAGAGAAATTCTCCCACTCCAACGATAACGCCATCAACAGCCGTTTGTACGACCTTGGCATAGTGAGTGGTGAGTATGCCGACCATAACACATTCATCTTAGAAGGTGGCTCTTTAGAGAGCGACGGCAATGGCACCATCCTGACCACCTCCCACTGTCTGCTCGCCCCCAACCGTAACCAGCCGATGACGCAAGAGGAGATAACGGATTATCTCATTCAAACCCTACATGCCCGACGCATACTGTATCTTGACCACGGCCAACTGACGGGCGATGACACCGACGGGCACATTGACACACTCGTTAGGTTTGCCTCTGAAGACACCTTATTATATATAAGATGCACCGACAGTAACCACCCAGACTACCAAAGCCTGAAGGCAATGGAAGAGCAACTTAAGACATTGCGAACATCAGAGGGCAAACAATACAACCTTGTGGCACTTCCTATGCCCGACGCGATGACCTACGATGACGAGATACTACCAGCCACATACGCCAATTTCGTAATCCTCAACGGTGCTGTCCTCTGCCCCACCTACGGTCAGCCAGAGAAAGACCGTGAGGCAATTGAAATCCTCAGCCGTTCATTCCCCGACCGTGAGGTTGTTGGCATCGATGCCTCTGTGATAGTGCGCCAGCACGGTTCCCTCCATTGCCTTACCATGCAATACCCGGATGTAATTTCCTAAACACCGTAACTTATATTGTCCGATTTTTGCATATTGGCAAAAAATGTGCTATCTTTGCATCCACAATGTCATACATAAAAAAATAGACTATGAAAATCGGCATTATACAACAGCATAACACCGCTGACAGAAAAGACAACATACAAAGGCTGTCTGACAAAGTACGCAAGCTTGCGACACAAGGCGCAGAACTGATAGTGTTGCAGGAACTGCACAACAGCCTTTACTTCTGTCAAGTGGAGAACGTTGACTCTTTCGAACTGGCAGAGCCGATACCCGGACCGTCAACAGAACATTTCTGCACACTTGCCAAAGAGTGTGGGGTGGTTATTGTAACAAGCCTCTTTGAGCGCAGAGCAGCCGGATTGTACCATAACACTGCAGTGGTCATTGACAGCAATGGCACCATAGCTGGCAAATACCGTAAGATGCACATACCCGACGACCCGGCATATTATGAGAAATTCTATTTCACACCGGGCGACATCGGCTTCCAACCCATCGACACCTCTGTGGGTCGCCTCGGCGTTATGGTCTGTTGGGACCAGTGGTATCCGGAGGGAGCCCGTCTTATGGCACTGCAAGGCGCCGACCTGCTCATCTACCCTACCGCAATAGGATATGAGAGCAGCGACAGCAAGGAAGAGCAAGAGCGTCAGCGTGAGGCATGGACAACGGTGCAGCGCGGTCATGCCGTGGCCAACGGACTACCCGTAGTAGCAGTCAACAGGGTTGGTCATGAGCCGGACCCAAGCAGCCAGACTAATGGCATACAATTCTGGGGCAGCAGTTTCATTGCCGGCCCGCAGGGTGAGATGCTATACCTCGCGCCCAACGACGAAGAGGCAGAGGCGGTAATTGACGTAGATCTCAATCACAGCGAGCAGGTGCGCCGATGGTGGCCTTTCCTCCGCGACCGCAGGATAGACTACTATCCCGACATCACAAAGCGGTTTATCGACTGACAAATGGCACATTTTTTGCAGAGAAAAGAATTGTATGGATAAAAAGATTATAAAAGACAAGTCGTTTGGAGGTGAAAGACCACTCTTTGGTATCAGCAACACACGATTAGAGAATGTCACTATTACAGAAGGAGAGTCCGGCATAAAATGCTGTCATGATATAGAGGCGGACAAATGCACGTTCATAGGGAAATACCCATGGTGGCATGTTGACGGAAGCCTCATCACCAACTGTCATTTCACCCCTGGTTCACGCTCTGCGGTATGGTATAGCAGGGATATGATTATGCGCGACAGTGTGATTGATGCTCCCAAACTGTTTCGTGAGATGCACAACCTCACATTAGAGAATGTCACCATAAATGACGCTGACGAGACCTTTTGGAACATCCACGGTCTGAAAATAAAAAATGTGGCTCTACATAACGGCACATATCCTTTTATGTATTGCGATGATGTGTATATTGACGGTTTGGAGTGTGACTCTCTCTACGTTTTCCAATATTGTAAAAACGTAGAAGTCCATAACGCCCGCATTACAACAAAAGACTCATTCTGGGAGTGTGAGAACGTCACCATTTATGATTCTACTATCGAAGGCGAATATCTGGCTTGGCACTCCAAAAACGTACGTCTCGTCAACTGCCACATAGCCGGAGAGCAGCCGTTGTGCTATACAGAGGGCCTGGTGCTTGAAAACTGCACCTTCGACGCTGCATGCGACCGTGCCTTTGAGGACTCAGTTGTAATAGCCGACATACGTGGTCATATCACAGAAATCAAAAACCCGCGTTCCGGACACATCATCGCCGACAGCATTGGCAAGATAACATACGATGAGTTTGTGAAAGCACCGAATGACTGCTTAGTTAGTGTTAGATAGTTGACGAGTTGATTAGTTGACAAGTTGTATGTTGAGAATTTTTCAAGTTGACGAGTTGTATGTTGAATGTTGAATGTTGAGAGTCATCAGCATCTTCCGTTAAGAAATAATAAATTTTTATCAAAAACGAATTATTTTTGATAAATTGTTATGCGTTTTATGGAAAATGTGTAATTTTGCAACCAAATTTCAGATTTTTAATACAAAAAGACAAAATAGGTATGAAAAAAATTAGAGCAGCAGTGGTGGGTTACGGCAATATCGGCCGTTACACCCTACAAGCCCTTGAGGCAGCTCCCGACTTTGAGGTAGCAGGAATAGTACGCAGAGCCGGAGCAGAAGGTAAGCCGGCAGAACTGGCAGACTATAAGGTTGTAAAGGATATAACAGAGTTAGACAACGTCGATGTCGCTATTCTCGCAACACCGTCACGCTCATGTGAGGAATATGCGAAAAAGATTCTTCCACTTGGCATTAACACTGTGGATAGTTTTGATATCCACACCAATATCCTACAATACCGAAACGCACTGATGCCGATATGCAAGGAAAACAAGGCTGTCAGCATTATTTCCGCCGGATGGGACCCGGGGTCTGACTCTATAGTAAGGACTCTTATGGAGAGTCTGGCACCGAAAGGATTGTCTTACACCAATTTCGGACCAGGTATGTCAATGGGGCACTCCGTGTGCGTACGCTCTAAGGCAGGTGTCAAGAATGCGCTGTCAATGACCATACCCAAGGGTGAGGGCATCCACCGCCGCATGGTGTATGTTGAATTAGAGGAAGGAGCATCATTGGAAGAGGTGACAAAGGCTATTAAGGAAGCCCCCTATTTCGCAAGCGATGAGACACACGTCTTTGAGGTTCCCTCTGTTGATGACGTAAGGGATATGGGTCATGGCGTAAACCTTGTGCGCAAAGGCGTCAGCGGACAGACGCAGAACCAGCGCCTTGAATTTAACATGAGCATCAACAACCCCGCACTCACCGGACAGGTGCTGGTCAATGTGGCACGTGCCTCTATGGTTCAACAGCCCGGGTGTTATACGATGATTGAGATACCCGTCATCGACATGCTGCCAGGCGACAAGGAACAGCTCATAGCCCACCTTGTATAACACATTGTTTTGACATATTTGAAAATAATTTCACTTTTTCTTTGGTAATTTAAATAATTACCCGTACCTTTGCAAGCCGAAAGAGTGAAATGCGGCAATAGCTCAGTTGGTAGAGCACGACCTTGCCAAGGTCGGGGTCGCGAGTTCGAGTCTCGTTTGCCGCTCTTTGACATTCAGATGACATTGACAGCCAACAGACAGGGGCTTTACCCTTGTTGTGTGCTGGATGCCGTGATGGTGGAATTGGTAGACACGAGGGACTTAAAATCCCTTGGCCAGGAATGGCTGTGCGGGTTCGAGTCCCGCTCGCGGCACTATTGTTAACAATGTCAGCATCCTTAACACTAAGGTTCCTATGAAGAAACTGCTTTTTTTATTTCTTCCGGTTGTTTTGTTTTTTATCTCCTGCGGTGCCGACAGCGAGCATTTTAAGATTGAGGGTAGGATACTCAATATGAACCAAGGGGAGTTTTATGTCTATAGCCTTGATGGCGCCATCAGCGGATTCGACACTATTAAAGTGATGGGCGGACGGTTTGCGTATGAGATGCCATGCTCCAGCCCTACCACTCTGATGATTGTATTCCCCAATTTTTCTCAACACCCAATTTTTGCTGCCCCAGGCAAGACGGCAGAGATAAATGCCAACGCCTCTCACCTGAAAGAGATGGAGGTGGAGGGAAGCAAAGACAATGAACTGATGACAAGGTTCCGCGAACTGACAGCAAAGATGACACCACCGGAGGTGGCAAAACAAGCAGGACTGTTTGCGGCTGACAATGCGGAGTCACCTGTCGCCATATATCTTATAAGGACATATTTCGTTGACGGACCACACAAAAACCTTCATGAGGCGGAGCGGTTGACAAAAGTGGTTGCCGACAAGCAAAAGGAGAGCGGCCAAGTGAAGCAGTTGGAGCAGCAGATACGCCTGTTGAGCGCAACCATGGAGGGTGCCAAAACACCACGGTTCTCTGCCGAAGACATCAACGGCCATTTAGTTACCGCTGATGACCTTGGCAACGACATCGCAGTAATATGCACCTGTGCCTCCTGGAATTTTGAGAGTCTTAACGTTTTGCGTGAGCTGAAACGCCTGCAGCGCAAGGCTGGAGGCCGTCTTAAGGTTGTCTCTATAGCAATCGACGGTAATCAGAAACAACTTACAGAGAGTCTCAAGCGCGACAGCATCTCATGGCCCGTGATATGCGACGGAAGGATGTTTGAGAGCCCGGTGCTCTCACAGACCGGTCTCGGCACCCTGCCTGACAACGTACTCATCCACCGTGGTAAGGTTATTGCTCACGGACTGCCACTCGAACAGCTGAAGGAACGCATCACCAAGATGATAGAGTAAGGAAAACCATGACCTACAAGACATTATGCGACCGCCTGAACGGCATCTATGACGCCGGTGAGGCAAAAGCCGTCGTCAGACATCTGCTTGAGACGGCGTTTCATCTGTCATACACTGATATCGTTATGGGTGCCGCGGAACAGATCCCAGAGCGCGACCTGCTGCCGTATATGTGTCGGTTGGCGAAAGGCGAGCCGGTGCAGTATGTGTTGGGACAAGCCGACTTCGGCAATATAACACTGCATGTGGAACCAGGGGTACTGATACCAAGACCTGAGACATTTGAGCTTTGTCAGTGGCTGACAGATACCGTAGGAGTACATCAAAAGGCCAATATCCTTGATATCGGTACAGGTAGCGGATGCATAGCCATCGCCTTGGCAAAGATGTGCCCACACTATACCATAACAGCAACCGACATCTCAGACAAAGCTCTGCGCATTGCACGTGACAATGTGACAGATGCCGGCGTTGAGATACGCATCGTTAAAGCCGATGCTCTTTGCATGCCTGACAGCCTCTCCGGCTTTGATGCCATCATCAGCAATCCACCATATATATGCAATAAGGAGCGTTCCCTTATGGAGACAAACGTACTGGAATGGGAACCCGCAACCGCACTGTTCGTACCAGACGACAATCCCCTACTCTTCTATCGCGCCATCACAGAATATGCCGGACGGGGCCTTAATGCCGGTGGGTGGCTATTCTTTGAAATTAACCCCATATACGTTGACGATATGGTCTCACTGTTTCAATGTCAGCATTGGCAAGACATTGACATTTGCGCGGATATGTTCGGAAGACAACGGTTTATTAAAGCCAGAAAACCATGACAGCAAGAGAGATGACAGAAGAAGAGGCTCTCAGCCGGCTTGCCACACTCTGTTCCAAAGCCGAACGCTGCGCATACGAGATGACAGAAAAGATGCGTCGCTGGGGATTGTCGGAGGATGCTCAGGCAAGGGTTGTCAGCAGACTTACAAAAGACAGATATATTGATAATGCCCGCTATGCCCGTGCTTTCGCAAGAGACAAGGCAGAATACAACAAATGGGGTAGTATGAAGATACGCATGGCCCTGCGTATGAAACATATTGACGACGATGTCATTGACGAGGCACTGTCTGGAATAGAGGATAAATCCTATGAGCAGACACTGCGTCACCTGCTTGAGGCTAAAGCAAAGAGCGTCAAGGCCTCTTCTGATTATGAGAGGCGTCAGAAACTGATACGTTTTGCCTTGGGAAGGGGGTTCACATATAATATCATCGAACGATGCTTGCCAGAATAATCGACCTGTTGTCGCCACGTGCCTGTGTTATATGTGAACGACGGCTGACCACTCAGGAGCATGTCATCTGCATGCCTTGCAACCTACACCTGCCCCGAACGGGCTTTGCCTCTGATGCTTACGAGAATGAATTAGCACGTCTCTTCTGGGGCAGGCTGCCCATAGAGCGTTGCGCCGCTTTGTTCTATTACCAGAGCCACTCCCCTACGGCCAAGATAATATATGAGATGAAATACCATAATCATCCTGAGATAGCGGCATATATGGGATTTATCGCAGCTGAGGAGTTTGCTTCTCAGGGGTTCTTTGATGATATTGATGTTATCATACCCGTTCCACTCTCTAAGAGCAGACAACGACAAAGAGGATATAACCAAAGTCTGGAGATTGCCAAGGGGGTAAGCCAGTCCACCGGTCTGCCCATCAACGACAATGCCGTTATACGAAAAGATTTCAAAGGCAGTCAGACCGATAAAGACAGATGGGCGAGAAACGACAATGTGAAAGACGTGTTTGAGCTTGTTGATAAAGAGGGTATCGAGGACAAACACATCCTGCTCATAGATGACATAATAACAACCGGTGCCACACTGTCATCGTGCGGCACCGTTATCTCATCTGTTTCCGGAATAAAAATCAGCATCATGTCATTAGGCTATACCAAGGGGTGAAAATCACCAATTCACCACACCACGATTGGTGAAACGGGTGATATAGCCATCAGAATTAAACAGCACCTCATCACCATTCCTGCCACAGTACACATAAACAGTAGCTCCACTGGCAGGGGTATGCTGCGTGCAACGGTAGATGCTGTTGCCACACATGGCAAGGCGGAACCTCACCTTGCTGCCATCATGACTGTCTATCACCTCACCCGTCATCATGTCCTCTGAGGAACGTGCCGGACGGACAAGGGTGAAATGTGCTATAAACATACCATCTTCAGACACATATTTAATTGTCTCGCCTGGTGCGCGGTTTTCTGAGGTGACAGGAAATTTCAGCCTACGCGCAAGCGATGTGAGGCTCTCACCACGATATGTCTTACCATTCACATTACCCACAGGCTGACCCTGAGTGGTGGGTGGTATGCCGTCACGACTCCAGCCGTCATTATCATCAGGCCCGTTGTCATTACCACCAGGTATAGACGGTATGTAGTCGCCACCATCTCCCGTGTTGGGGTTGTTCTCGCTACCGTCAAAACCTTCATTGCCCTCAAAGCCCTGGTTGCCGTCTTCTCCTTCGTTACCTTCGTCACCGCCTTCGATATCTCTGATATTGATGCCAGTGGAGTCGGCCACCATCGTAGTGTCAGGCACGATGCGCCCGTCATTGCCATCGTTGCCATCATGACCGCCTTTGTCTCTGAAGAAGAGGAAATACACTAACGTTCCGCCTCCAATGAGCAGGAGCAACAATATTGCTCCTATTATAAGACCAATCTTCATACATCCGTTGTTATTGCCTGATGGCGGATAATACGGCTGCTGCTGGCCGTAATATTGCTGTTGCTGCCACTGCTGATTTGGTTGGGGCTGCTGATAGTTGTTGGGCGCCCCACCATGAGGGTACTGCGCCCCCTGCTGTTGTCCGTATTGAGTTGTATAGTCCATAATGGTATTTACGATTTAATTATTTACTATTTACTATTTCTTCGTGATTATTTACTTTTTTCAGTTACTCAGGCGAGCTAAGCTCGGAGTCCAAATTACTGTTGATAAGTTTTGTGTTGAGAATAAAAACTATTTAACATAAAACATAAAACGTAAAACATAAAACGTAAAACATAAAACATAAAATTATACCACCGCAAAATTATGCAAATTTTTCTATACCGCAAAAAAAAACAACCTTTTTCCTTGATTTTTTGGTAATTCCAATAAGTATTTATAACTTTGCCAAAATAAAAATAAATAACTAAATCAATATACCTTTACACTATGGCAAAAAACGACAATAACGACATGGCAAGCATACAGGAAGGGAAACTGAAAGCACTACAGGCTGCAATGTCTAAAATAGAGAAAGACTTTGGCAAGGGTTCGATAATGAAACTTGGTGATGAGAAAATTGACAACGTTGACGTGATACCAACCGGTAGCATTGGTCTTGACGTGGCTCTCGGTGTGGGCGGTTTCCCACGCGGAAGGATTATTGAGATCTTTGGTCCGGAGTCTTCCGGTAAGACGACATTGGCCATCCACGCCATTGCAGAGGCACAGAAGAATGGTGGTATTGCGGCATTTATAGACGCAGAGCACGCCTTCGACCGTTTCTATGCCGCTAAGTTAGGCGTTGACGTTGACAATCTGTGGATCTCACAGCCCGACAACGGCGAGCAGGCATTAGAGATTGCCGACCAACTGATACGCTCCTCTGCTATTGACATCATAGTAATCGACTCTGTAGCAGCACTGACCCCCAAGAAGGAGATTGAGGGCGACATGGGCGACTCCAATGTGGGCCTGCACGCGCGACTCATGAGTCAGGCCCTGCGCAAACTTACATCCACGATAGCCAAGACCAACACCACTTGTATCTTTATCAACCAGCTGAGAGAGAAGATTGGCGTGATGTTCGGCAATCCGGAGACGACAACAGGCGGTAACGCACTGAAATTCTATGCCAGCGTACGCATTGACATACGCAAATCTACAGCCATTAAAGACGGCGATCAGGTTCTCGGCAACATCGTAAAGGTGAAAGTTGTGAAAAATAAAGTAGCGCCACCATTTAAGCGCGCTGAATTTGAGATTACCTTCGGTGAGGGTATCTCAAAGGTAGGTGAGATTGTTGACCTCGGTGTTGAGTATGGTATTATACAGAAGAGCGGCAGTTGGTTCTCTTACAACAACACCAAACTGGCTCAAGGGCGTGACGCCACCAAACAAGTTCTTAAAGACAACCCAGAGTTGTGCGATGAGTTAGAGACCCTCATAAAACAAGCTATATCAGAGAAACAATAACTTATAAAAAGCAATGTCAAGACTATTAATGATAGGTGCTGGTGGTGTCGCCACCGTGGCAGCCTTTAAAATTGCCCAAAACCCAGAGATCTTCACTGAGTTTATGATCGCGTCCCGCAGGAAAGAGAAATGCGACAAACTCGTCAGCGATATCCACGCCAAGGGATATAACATGGACATCAAGACAGCACAGGTGGACGCTGATGATGTGGAACAGCTGAAGGCACTCTTCAACGACTACAAGCCTGAACTGGTGCTTAATCTCGCCCTACCCTATCAGGACCTGACAATCATGGAGGCCTGTTTGGCATGTGGCTGCAACTATATCGACACCGCCAACTACGAGCCGAAGGATGAGGCTCATTTCGAGTACAGCTGGCAGTGGGCGTATAAGGATAGATTTGAGCAGGCAGGTCTAACAGCCATACTCGGTTGTGGTTTTGACCCGGGAGTGAGCGGCATATACACCGCCTACGCCGCAAAACATCACTTTGACGAGATACACTATCTTGACATCGTTGACTGCAACGCCGGCAATCACCATAAGGCGTTCGCCACCAATTTCAACCCGGAAATCAACATACGTGAGATAACCCAGAAAGGACTTTATTATAAGGATGGCAAATGGATAGAAACAGAGCCATTGGAAATACACAAGCCACTCACATATCCGAATATCGGTCCGCGTGAGAGTTACCTGCTGCACCACGAGGAACTGGAGAGCCTTGTCAAGAACTATCCCACCATCAGGCAGGCACGCTTCTGGATGACTTTCGGACAGCAGTACCTCACCTACCTTGACGTTATTCAGAATCTCGGTATGAGTCGCATTGACGAGATTGTGTATGAGGCCCGCACCGCTGATGGCACAGACACACCAGTAAAAGTAAAGATTGTGCCGCTGCAGTTCCTGAAAGCCGTGCTACCCAACCCGCAAGAGCTGGGTGAGAACTATGACGGTGAGACATCTATCGGCTGCCGCATCAGAGGCATCAAGGAAGGCAAAGAGCATACTTATTACGTGTATAATAACTGTAAGCACCAGGATGCATACAATGAGACGGGCATGCAGGGCGTAAGCTATACTACCGGTGTTCCGGCGATGATTGGAGCAATGATGTTCTTTAAGGGTCTGTGGCGCAAACCCGGCGTATGGAATGTCGAGGACTTTGACCCAGATCCATTCATGGAACAACTCAACATCCACGGCCTGCCATGGCATGAGGAGTTCGATGGAGACTTAGAGGTGTGATGTGAGTTGTTATTTCTGTGAGTTATTGAAATGACAAATTCATATATTTATAAAGCAGGATGGCTATTGCACATCCTGCTTTATAAATTTCTCTCCATCCCATTTTAACTCTATATCTTTAAACACGAAGTCGTCCTTGCGTGTCCACTTCACATACGACACCGTTATACAATCACCCTCCTTTGGAAGGTACACCATCGGTGTACCAGACTTATTCTTGGCTATAATATCCCTCACGCTCTTATATATCTTCCTGTCAGGGGTCATAACCTTTAACAGAGGGTTATAATCATAGAAGAGCAATGCGAATTTAGTGTCTATACCTTCGCCTTCTGAACCAATCTGCATAAGCACACCTACAAGGGTATTGCCATTAGTGCGGTGCCAACAACACACCTCAGTGTTGTAGTCGCACTGCCAAGCCATATCCGTCTTAATAAAACAGTTATTGACAGAATCCTCCACAAGATAATGCTTGTCTTCATATTTATAAGCTCCTGGATTATTGATATAATCCACCATGCTGGCATTAGGCTTATAGTTCTGATATTGACGACAGAACGCCATAGCAAAATCCCTCACGGTAGCGTCATTGGAGACAGTCTCCACTCTTGGTGAAATCTTAGTCCATTTCTTTGAGATGATTTTAATTTCAAACTCTGGACGCTCCACATCCTGAGCGTTAATACTCAACACAGCCATCAGTGAGATTGCCATCATTATCCATTTTCTCATATCTGCAACAAATTAAAAATCCACAACGTAATAATTTCAAAAGCGAAACAGCCTTTCTATATAAAACAAACCCCGGCAGCTACACACATATGTAACGGCCGGGTTGCCATAGGGGTGCTTATATGCACAAAAATTGATTAATCATCCCAAGCGCTACTGCCTCCACTCTCTACAGCAGCATCTGCAAAATCATCTTCCTCCCAAAAACTGTTATCACGGGAACGGGCAGGACCACTGCCTCCGCCACCATAAATGATACCGGCATTGCTATTAACTTTTGTAACAGTTCTATTTGAACCTTGAAGGAGCTCTACCTCACAAGCATTTACAGTCTTTATGACCGGACTTACATAAACTTTTTTCATCTATATCTACTTAAAAACTGTTTTTCTATCTTATCAGAATCAAAAACGACTCATTTAGTCTGCAAAGGTACATTGATTTTTTTTAAACGCCAATAAAAGCCATGAATTTAACACAAATTATGACATATTCTTGATACATCATAACAATTCGAGGGCTTTATCTTCCTCTTTTTCCATGATTTCACGCTCTCCGGGACCTTTATCATTAATACCACAAAGATGTAGAATACCATGAATAATAACACGATGAAGCTCATTGTCGAAATTTTTCCCAAACTGCTCCGCGTTACTGCGCACGGTATCAAGTGATATCACAATGTCGCCATTTAGCAAATCACCTTCACAATAGTCAAAGGTAATTATGTCTGTATAGTAATCGTGACCCAGATATTCATTGTTGACGCGTAAAATCTCATCATCGTTCACAAACATATATCCAATATCACCGACGCGTTTACCGTGAGCCTCTGCCACAGTACGTATCCATTTTGTAACAGACCGTCTTTTGATATTCGGCATTCTTACGCCTTCTGTTGAATAGGTAATCATATTATAATAGATTTACTATTTGACAATTTCTTCGTGATTATTTACTTTTTATAGGTACTCAGGCGAGCAAAGCTCGGAGTCCGATTTACGATTGATTAGATTTACTATTCGTTTCCGTTAAATCCTGTCAGCTGCAAATGTAATTCACTTTCAACTTTTATCTTTTAACTCAACTTGACTGGAGCTTGCGAAAGTCAAGTACATTATTTAGGAACAAAAGGGGTGATGTCCTTACCAAGAGCTTTGAGTTCACGTACTAATGACGAGCTGACAGCCGCAAGATGCGGCTCACTCATAATCAGAATGGTCTCGATACCTGTCAGCATTCGGTTTATGTCTGCCTGGTCGCGCTCATACTCAAAATCCTTAACACTGCGGACGCCTTTTATAAGGAAAGAGGCTCCCACCTGACGGGCAAGATCAACAGTCAAGCCATCATACTCCACAACACGGATTTTTTTCTCGTCAGCATAAAGCCGCCGAATGTCCGAAACCCTCTCCTCCGGTGTCTGAATGCTATTCTTACTTATATTATGACCCACACCTATCACCACCTCATCAAACAGAGGTAGCACACGCCTCACAACAGAGGCATGGCCGATGGTAAAGGGGTCAAAACTTCCAACAAACAAGCCTTTCATAATCGTCAAATTATTAACTCAACTTTCGCAAGCTTCAGTTTCGTCAGGTTTTGAGGTTATTAGGTCGTTTCGCTCTCTGGTTTCAAGTGAGAAATGCTTAACAAAACAGTGGCTTTGACATAACCCACACATATTTCACCTTATATCCTTATAACCTAAAGCCTTATAACCTAACAAGTTTAGCTAATGCGAAACTTGTATAAATTTATTTACGCCACTTTCTGTCTTACACCCATACGAGCCTCTACAACATTGACAACATAATCAGCAAGTTTCTCACACTCATTGATTATATCCATATACATCGTACCAATGGCATAGGTGTACTTTTGATTATTAACATCGTTGATGTTTTGGCTCCTCAACTGATTACGATAGTTGTTAATTTCATTTTCAATGTTGAAGGAACGGTTTACATAATTCTGCTCACGATAACCAACCAACACCACAATCATCTGGGCAAGAGCCTGGTCTGTCAATTCCATCATCTGATGAATATGAAGCCGCTGATCATCTGTAAACGCCTCCTTGCCCTTCATGCGCCTGTTCAATGTGCGGGCAATATTATAGCAGGCATCGCCGATACTCTCTATCTCGCTTATCTCACGAAGCATGGCGCGTATTTTCGCCTTTGACTCATCAGAGAGATGGCTGTCGCTTACCTCGTCAAGGTATTTAGCTATCTCCATCTCCATATTGTCTGAAATACCCTCGTATTTCTCTATCCGCGAGTATTCCTTAGCAAATTTTGCCGGGTCATCCTCGCCAACAAGTTCCCTTACCATGCCAAACATTCTCTGAATGCGCTCCGAAAACGAGTGTATCTCCTTCTGGGCCTCAAGAATGGAGAGCTCTGGTGTCTTCATAAGACCTGATGTTATGAAATGCAGCCGGAAGTCCTCTTCCTCGCCATCTCCACTCTTTGCTTTAATAACAGCACATACCAGTTTCTCTATCTGTGGCGTAAACCATATCAGCAACAAAGAATTGATAATATTAAACAAAGTGTGAAAGGCTGCCAAGATGACGGCTATCTTGACAGGATGAGCCATACCGGTAGTGTCTGAGAATATCAAGGTACGGTCAAAACCAAACAGTCCGCACACAAAACTGGCAAAGGGCTGAAAGAGTATCAGTGCCCATGCCACACCCAATACATTAATAAAGAGATGGGCAAAAGCGGCACGACGCGCAGGGGTATTTGCATTGGCTGCAACAATATTTGAGGTTATTGTCGTTCCGATATTCTCACCCAGCACCAACATGAAACCATGATCAATGTGAAGGATACCCGTAGCACACAGGATCATCGTAAATGCCATAATAGCCGCTGATGACTGTACCAACAACGTAAGGGCGGTACCTATAGCAAGGAAGAGAAGGTAGTTCCAGAATGTCGGCTCATTTAATTGTGAGAAGAATGCGCTGATAGCAGCATGGGCATCCTGGTCTTCAACAAGTGCAAAGCCTGTTTCTTTCAATGTGGCGAGACCAAGAAACAAGAAAGCCACACCAAAAAGGAAATCGCCAATGATTCGCCGACGCTTCATGTATATCAGTATAATGCCTATAAAGAAGCCAAGGAACACGTATGACGATAAATCCAGAAAGAAGCCAAGGCTCATGATCCAGGCTGTCACTGTGGTACCTATATGAGCGCCCAAGATGACAGAGATGGCTTGTACAAGCGTCAACAGGCCGGCATTAACAAACGACACCGTCATAAGAGTCGTCGCGGTGGAACTCTGCACAGCAGCCGTCACAAACATACCTGTCAAAAGGCCGGTAAACCGGTTGGTGGTCATTGCTCCGAGCAAACGACGCAATTGCGGACCCGCCATCTTCTGAAGGCTTTCACTCATCGCTTTCATACCGTACATCAGCAATGCCAATGATCCGATAAGTTTAAAAAATACCCAAATAGACATATTTAATTTTTTTTAAGATGCTATCTTGTGCAGATATGGCAAAAAATGCCTAATTTTACCCGATTTTTCAACAATAATACCACCAACTATGGGCAATACTATTCAAATCCGGTGCAAAAATAACAATAAAAGTTTAAATGTGGAAATCGGAAGCTCACTTTCTGACATTTTTCCTAAATTTAATGTTAACTTGCGCCATAAACCCACTAACGCGAAGGTAAACAACAAGGTGGAAGGAATGCATTATAAGCTCTACAACAGCAAAGACGTAGAATTTCTTGATGTTACCAGCAACTCCGGAAACAGAGCATACATCCGGTCACTGTTCTTCGTGCTGTGTAAGGCGGTGAAAGACATATATCCCAAGGGATACGTTATAATCGACATACCCGTCAGCAACGGATATTACTGCGACCTCTTCCTCGGACATGATGTCACGGAGGAGGATGTAAAGGCAATACGCGACAAAATGAATGAAATAATCGCAGCTGCCATACCAATCAAAAGACATGAGGTACCAACAGAGGAAGCAATGGAAATATTCGAGCAGAGAGGCACGAGTTCAAAAGTCAAACTGCTACGCAGCCTCGGACAACTTTACACAACATACTACGACCTGGACGGATATGCTGACTATTTCTATGGTTCCATGCTCACCAATACCTCGCAGTTATACCTCTTCGGATTAGAAAAATACTACAACGGCGCACTGCTGCGTGTGCCATCCCAAACAAACCCGGAAGAATTGGGAGAGATGACCCACCAGGATAAAATGTTTGACATCTTCTTAGAGCACCACCGCTGGCATCAAATATTGGGAATGAGTACCGTGGGCGACTTCAACGAGGCAGTGGCAGCAGGACACACCTCTATCATTGTTAACGTGAGCGAAGCATTGCAGGAGAGGAAAATAGCACATATAGCAGAGGATATCGCAAACCGAAAGGATGTGAGGGTGGTACTCCTTTCAGGGCCCTCATCAAGCGGCAAGACAACGACATGTAAACGCCTGTCTATACAATTAGTGTGTAATGGCCTGCGACCAATACCCATCTCATTGGATGACTATTTCTTAGACAGGGAAAAGACACCGCGGGACGAGTCCGGCGACTATGATTTTGAAAGCCTTTACGCTCTGGACATCCCACTTCTCAACCAACACATGGAGGCACTCGCAAGAGGTGAAGAGATAGAACTGCCAAAGTATAATTTCCAAAAAGGGAAAAGTGAGAAAAGCGGCAGAAAGCTTAAACTTAAGGAGCACGACATTCTCGTGATGGAAGGCATTCACGCACTCAATCCGGAGCTAACGGCAAAGATACCCGACAGCCAGAAATACTGCATCTACGCCAGTGCGCTGACAACTATCCTACTTGACAATCACAACTACATACCCACCACCGACAACCGTCTGCTACGCCGCATTATACGCGACCACAAATACCGTGGCTGCTCCGCACGCGAGACCATACGCCGCTGGCCATCGGTAAGAGCAGGAGAAAAGAAATGGATTTTCCCGTATCAGGAGAATGCCGATGCCATGTTTAATACAGCTATGATGTACGAACTTGCGGTGATACGCCAGCGGGCAGAGCCGCTTTTAGAGCAGGTGCCGGAGAATGCCGATGAATATTCTGAGGCATATCGTCTGCGTAAACTCCTGAAATATATCACACCCATCCCCGACGAGAAACTGCCACCCACATCCCTGTTACGCGAGTTTCTCGGAGGCAGCAGTTTCAAATACTGACTTGTTTTTTTACCGATACTTTTATTTTTTACAAAAATAAGTGTTAACTTTGCACCCATTATAACATAATCATCTTACTATGATAGAAATTAAAGAATTAGACAGTGTAGTAGTGAGGTTCAGCGGCGACTCCGGCGACGGTATGCAGCTGGCAGGTAACATTTTTTCTACCGTGAGCGCAACGGTGGGAAACGGAATATCAACATTCCCAGACTATCCGGCAGACATACGCGCCCCGCAAGGGTCATTGACAGGTGTGTCTGGTTTCCAGGTTCATATCGGCAAGGGCGCAGTACACACCCCTGGTGACAAATGCGATGTCCTTGTAGCCATGAACGCGGCGGCGCTGAAAACCCAGTACCGCTATGCAAAACCTCAGGCTACAATAATCATTGACACCGATGCCTTCGGTCCCAAAGACCTTGAGAAAGCGAAATTCAACACTCCCGACTACCTCAGCGAGATGAATATCGACCCCGACAGAGTAATAGCATGCCCTATCACCCAGATGGTGAAAGATGCTTTGGCTGACAGCGGAATGGACAATAAGGCCATGTTGAAATGCCGTAACATGTTTGCACTTGGCATCGTATGCTGGCTGTTTAACAGGGATATATCCTTAGTTAACAACTTCCTGAAAGAGAAATTCGCACGTAAGCCACAGATAGCAGAAAGCAATATCAAAGTGGTGCAGGCTGGTTATGACTATGGTCACAACACCCACTCATCCGTTCCCGCCACCTATCGCATAGAGTCTGACCACAAGATACCAGGCAGATATATGGACATTACCGGCAACAAGGCAACAGCATACGGACTGATTGCGGCAGCAGAGAAAGCCGGGCTACGACTCTTCCTCGGCTCCTACCCTATCACTCCTGCAACAGATATACTGCATGAGTTGTCTAAACACAAGTCATGCGGTGTCATAACAGTACAGTGTGAGGACGAGATATCAGGCTGTGCATCGGCAGTGGGAGCATCATTCGCCGGAGCGTTGGCAGCAACAAGCACATCAGGACCGGGTATCTGTTTGAAGTCAGAGGCTATCAACCTTGCGGTCATTGACGAGTTGCCGTTAGTAATAATCGATGTGCAACGCGGCGGTCCGTCAACAGGTTTGCCTACCAAGAGCGAGCAGACAGACTTGCTTCAAGCCCTTTACGGACGTAACGGTGAGAGTCCCATGCCCGTGATTGCAGCCACTACCCCCACCGACTGCTTCAATGCTGTCTATGCGGCAGCCAAGATTGCACTTGAGCATCTTACTCCAGTTATACTGCTCACCGATGCCTTTGTGGCTAACGGCTCAGGGGCATGGAAACTGCCTAAATTAGAGGAACTGCCAGACATTCATCCGCATTATGCGCCAGAGGAACAGAAAGGCTCTTACTCACCATATAAGCGCGACCCTGAGACCGGCGCCCGCTACTGGGCTATCCCGGGCACGGAGGGCTATACCCATATCCTCGGCGGACTCGAGAAAGACAGTGATACCGGAGCCATCTCAACAGACCCGGAGAACCACGACAAGATGTGTCGTCTCCGTGCTGAGAAGGTAGCACGCATACCAGTGCCCGACCTCGAGGTGGAGGGTGACAAAGATGATGCCGATTTGCTGATTGTCGGCTTCGGCAGCACCTACGGACACCTGTACAGCGCCATGGAGGAGTTGCGCAAGAAGGGTTACAAGGTTGCACACGCCCACTTCAAATACATCAACCCGCTGCCAAAGAATACAGCAGAGATACTTCTTAAATATAATAAGGTGGTAGTAGCCGAACAGAACCTCGGCCAACTCGCCACATACCTCAAGGCCAACATTGATGGCTTCACCCCCTTGCAGTACAACGAAGTAAAGGGACAACCTTTTGAGGTAGAGAGACTAACAACAGCTATTGAAAAAATGATTAAATAAAAAATTACGATATGGAATATCAGGTTTCAGATTACAAGAAGGGACAGCCAAGGTGGTGTCCGGGTTGCGGTGACCATTTCTTCCTTGCCTCACTACATAAGGCGATGGCAGAGGTGGGTGTAGCTCCTCATGAGATGGCTGTTATCAGCGGTATCGGCTGCAGCAGCCGACTGCCTTATTATGTTAACACATACGCCATGCAGACCATACACGGTCGTGCCGCAGCGATAGCAACGGGTGCCAAGGTAACCAACCCCAACCTTACAGTATGGCAGGTGAGCGGTGACGGTGACGGTCTCGCCATCGGCGGCAACCACTTCATACATGCCATGAGACGTAATATAGACATTAACATGATACTGCTCAACAACCGTATCTATGGTCTTACCAAAGGACAATACAGCCCTACATCACCACGCGGTTTCGTCTCTAAGTCAAGCCCTTACGGCACAGTAGAAGATCCGTTCCGCCCGGCAGAACTGTGTTTTGGAGCAAGAGGTCACTTCTTCGCACGCAGTGTTGCCAACGACGGCGCACACACTGTTGAGATGCTGAAAGCGGCATACAAACACAAGGGCGCTGCCGTGTGTGAGATTCTCCAGAACTGTGTCATCTTCAACGATGGCTGTTACAACCCCGTCTATACGAAGGCAGGCAGAAAACAGAACGCTATCTATGTGGAGCATGGCAAACCCCTCGTCTTCGGTGAGAATGATGAGTATGGCCTCATGCAGGACGGCTTTGGACTGAAAGTGGTCAAAATCGGCGAGAACGGTGTCACATTGGATGATATCCTTGTGCATGACGCCCACTGTGAGGATAACACCCTACAGCTAAAACTGGCTATGATGGACAATGAGCACGGTTTCCCCATCGCCCTCGGCGTAATAAGGGACGTGGAGGCACCCACATATAATGATGCCGTACATGAGCAGATACAGCAGGTAAGTGAGCAGAAGAAATACCACAACTTCGCTGAGCTGCTTGAGACAAACGACACATGGGAGGTTGCATAGTTTTTTATACACATATATTTATTACTAACTTAAATTCTTAAACATCATGATCAAAAGTTTACAAAGATTAGGCATTTTATGCCTGATGCTGATTGCTACCTTCGCTGCCAAGGCGCAGGAAGAGGGCGCAATAACAGCAACATGGGACTTCGGCAATGAAGACGTCATGAACGCTGTTATGGCTTTCTCCGGCACCACAGAGGCAGGTGATGTAGATGCAGTGGAGAAGAACGGCGTGAAGATGACCGTCGAGGCTAACGGAGCATCGTTCCGTACCAACGACAACAACATCCAGGTACGCAGTGGGGCTGTTTTTAAGGTTCCCGTGACAACCACAGGCAGTGTCGTTTTCGTATCCGGATTCCCCGGTTACTCTAAGTTCAGCATCGGCAACTCCACAGAGGAACTGACCGGCGACCAGACTTACACCGCCACGGCCATGGATGTGAAAAACGGTTACGTGGCTGTGACATCACTTGATGACAACAACTACTATTACAAGTTGTCTGTGACTCTCGTGCCCCCAACAGTAGGCACATGGGACTTCGGCAATGCAGACATCATGAACGCTGTTCTGGCTTTCTCCGGCACCACAGAGGCAGGTGATGTAGATGCAGTGGAGAAGAACGGCGTGAAGATGACCGTCAAGGCTAACGGAGCTACTTTCCGTGACAACGGCAAAAACATACAGGTACGCAGCGGGGCTGTATTTGAGATTCCTGTGAAAACCACTAACGATGTGGTGTTCGTAAGCGGATATCCTGGTTACTCTTATTTCACCATCGGCAATTCCACAGAGGAGCTGACGGGTGACCAGACCTACACCGCCAAGCCTATTGACGTAAAGAACGGCTATGTGGCTGTGACATCTACTAATGACAACAACTACTATTACAAGCTTCAGGTGACACAGAAGCCACCACAGCCAAAGACAACACTCACCGACTACGCTTCAACAGCCACCTTCCCCTTCACTGAGGGTACAGAGGGTCAGAAGGCTCAGTTCGGCGAGGCGGCTGACTATTTCGTCAACAGTAAGGTGACTTACGGCAGCAACCTCACCCTGCTTGATGCAAGCACCGTGAAAGATCCAAACGGAAACGTCATTACCACTCAGACACGTTTCCAGCCCACAAACCAGAACGACCCGCCAACAGAGGTTGATGCCATCCGCTTCATCATTCAGCCAAAGGCCGGATTCGCATTCACACCGAGCAAGGTGTCATTCAAGACCAACCGTTATGGCACCGACAATGGTCTGCTGGATATGTACTGGGAGAATCCCAACAAGACAACTGTTGAATTGGAGAAAGGTGTCAAGCCGACCCGTAACAGCGAGAATGCTGTCATGACATGGGAGAAAGAGGTTACCGGCGCAACCCCGGCAGAGGGTGCTTGCGCACTGCTCGTATATCTCTACCACCTGCAGAACGGCAAGCAGATAGGCTTTGAGGACATTGTGATTGAGGGTACACTGAACGGCACAGAAAAAGCAATGCCGGTACTCGGTTCATTCAGTGTCAACGGTGTCAACTATCTTGCTGATAATGTATTTGAAGCTAACGGCGATGACAAGGTAGGTACCGTTGAGGTATCAAAGACCGAACAAATGGTTAGCGCAGAGAACCCCATCACAGACGTTGAGGCTGTTGACGGTGAGGTAGGTACCATCACATACGAGGGCGATGGGACACACTGTGTTGTCACCATCCCGATGACAATGGAGGAGACCAGCATGAACTACGTGCTCAACGTGGTACAGAAGCCCGACTTTACACTGACTTATTACGACCAGGACCGCACCCTGATGGGTACACAGCTGGTTGAGAAAGACGCTCAGATTGGCGAGTTTGCCGTAGATTTCAGCACAGCCCCATGTGATGATGGTTACAAGGTACGCGGCTGGTTTGAGAAGATCAGCGGTGGCAGGAAATATAAGGTTACCGATGTCATCACCGAAGATATCAACCTGTGGGCTTTCGCCACAGAGATAGAGGAGAGCAGCACATACAAGAAGTATGAGTTCAACCTGAAAGACCAGGAGTTTGACCCGGAAGACCACGAGGCATTCAACCCCGTAGGCACTACATGCTGGCACGACGCACAGCACGGTTACGTTGTTAAAAACGGTGACAAGTTTGAGTTGCTCGTAGGCCCGAAGGCAGACATCTTCGTAAGCGTATGCAAATACGGTGCTACTGACGGTACTATAGTATTCAAGGACGCTAATGGCACTGAACTCGGCTCTGTACCGTCATACGTGGCAGACAGTGACGGCAGCGTACAGACATTCCGCTATGAGGGCGAGGAAGGTGTGCTGACACTTGAGTTTGTATCATCCGGAGAGAACTATATCCACAGCGTAAGGATTGTAAACAATGCGGAGACCAACTTCGTACAAATCGGACAGTGGTACTATGTCGTTCCCGATGACGCAGCAAGTCTGCTTGACGTTATCGACGCCGTAAACGGTGCTAACGCAGCAAAAGACGCAGAGCGCGCATTCGTGTTCATTCCTAACGGTGTTTACAACCTGAAGTACACCGTACTGACAAAGATCAGCGGTAACAACATCTCATTCATAGGTGAGAATATGGAGAAGACCATCATCATGAATACACCTGAGAAGGAGATAGAGGGTCTGGGTAAGGCAGCTCTGCTGCAGAACACAGGTAGCAGAAACTACTTCCAGGATCTCACACTCAAGAATGACCTCGACTACTACGGTGCTATCGGCGGTGGTCAGGTTGGCGGTCGTGCCGCTTGTCTTGAGGATATGGGTACAGAGACAGTATGCAAGAATGTCACCATGCTATCATATCAGGACACCTATTGGAGCAACAACAATTCCATGAAGGCTTACTGGGAGGACTGCGACATTCACGGTACTGTTGACTTCATCTGCGGCGGTGGCGACGTTCGCTTCCAGAACTGCACTATCTCTCTTGAGAAACGTCAGATTTCTGATGACCCAGCACAGGACGGTAAGGGCGGACGCACAGTTACTGCTCCAACCACAACAACCAACTTCGGTTACGTATTCGACGGATGTAAGGTGGTTGACCTCGCAGAGGGTAAGGGTGACTGGAACCTCGGTCGCACATGGCAGAATAATCCTATCTGCGTATGGCTGAACACCACTCTTGATGCCAATGCCGCAAACACACTCGTCAAGAGCCGCTGGACACAGAAAGGTATGAACAGCCGTGACCCGAAAATCTTCGGTGAGTACAACACGATGAACGAGGGTGGTGAGAACATTACTCCACAGAGCAATGTCATCACATCTTACGGCGGTAATTTTGAGACCATCTTAACAGCAGACCAGGCAGCAAGTTTTGCATACGACAATATGTTCGGTGACTTTAATCCAAAGTCGCTGACAGAGCAGAAACCGGCTCCAACAAACCCGACAATAAATAATGACGGCGTTATCACATGGGATGCTGTTGACGGTGCTATCATGTACTTGATAGAGGGTGATGGCAAATTCATCTACACTACCCCAGAAAACACCCTCAACCTTAATGATATATTCGACGAGGTGGAAGCAGATAAGAAACTCAGAAAAGCAGAGACCGAGGATGAGGATGATGATTGGGATATCGAGACTGTCACCATCCGTGCCGCCAACGCTCAGGGTGGTTTCGGCGAACCCGCCGTGGTCAGTAAGGCTACTGGAATCAAGACCATCGATGCCGACAATGCCGACGTGGTACGCATGGAGGTCTTCACCGTTGACGGCCAGCGTATCAACAAAGCACAGCGTGGTATCAACATCGTTGTTAAGACCACAGCCAATGGCAAGAAGAACGTTGAGAAAGTTGTGGTAGAATAATCACACAGCTTTCTTATAATAAAATCCGCTGCCCCTCTGGGCAGCGGATTTATTTATTCAAAACAATTAGAAATGTCACAGCTTCTCGCCATAGCACAGGTCGCCACAGTCACCGAAGCCCGGAACAATATACTTATGCTCATTCATTCCCGGATCGATGACAGCAGTCCAAAGTGTGGTGTTATCCGGATTGACAGCCTCCCTGACCACATCTATTCCTTCTGGCGTAGCTATCACACATGCTATATGCACACTCTTGGGCGTTCCTGTCTTAAGCAACGCCTCATATCCTGCAGCCATAGAACCGCCAGTGGCGAGCATCGGGTCAGCTATAATCAACGTCTTACCCTCCACCGAAGGAGACGCCATATACTCCGTATGCACCCCTACCTGAGTATGCTCGCGGTTGGTGTACATGCGATATGCGCTGACAAAGGCATTGTCGGCATGGTCGAAAACGTGTAGGAACCCCTCATGGAACGGCAGTCCTGCCCTTAATATCGTTGCCACAATGATGTTTTCCACGGGCAAAGGTATATCAAGCTTACCTAACGGTGTCACTACATTCTCCGGCACATAATCAAAGGTTTTCGACATCTCATACGCCATAACCTCACCAATCCTGCAAATATTATTTCGGAAGAGAGTCCTGTTTTTCTGATATTGGTAATCTCTTAACTCAGCCATATATCTGTTGATGACTGAATTCTGCTCACTAAGATTTATAATTTTCATATATAACGGTTTTTGTCAGGGCAAAGTTATGACATTTCATCGAGTTTTGTCATATTAATGTTACAAAAGGATTTAATGTGTGCATTTTTTAAAACTCTTTAACCTAAAAAGATTTAGAATATTATGATTTTGGCGTTTAAACTTTGTAGAAATAAAAGAAATTAGTAATTTTGCACACGCATTTGACATAGTGCATTTTAAAGGGATAATATTCAATAACATCTTAATACGTAATAAGAATGGCAAAATTTCAAAAGTCAGTTTTAGAAGAGAAGTATTGTATCACCGGTAATACCTAGGTGGTATACAATCCTTCTTATGAGCAACTCTTTGAGGAAGAAACAAAAGAGGGGCTCGAGGGTTATGAGGTAGGTCAGGTTACAGAGCTTGACACAGTGAACGTTATGACTGGTATTTTCACTGGTCGTTCACCTAAGGACAAATACATCATCATGGATGAGAACTCTAAGGACACTGTATGGTGGACTACAGAGGAGTATCCAAACGACAACCACCCGGCAAGTGAGGAGACATGGGCTGCACTGAAAGAAATAGCCAAGAAAGAGCTTTGCAACAAGAGGCTCTTCGTGGTTGATGGTTTCTGCGGCGCTAATGAGGACACACGCATGGCTGTGCGCTTCATCATGGAGGTGGCATGGCAGGCTCATTTCGTAAAGAACATGTTCATCCAGCCTACAGCAGAGGAAGAAGAGAACTTTGAGCCGGATTTCGT